>JBFHGR010000010.1:0-46822 GCA_041583015.1 Parvicella sp.
AGAATAATAATCATTTGAAGCAACATCAAGGTACATATCACCTACATTCACTCCTCCTGTTGGCACTCCTGACCCCGTGGTCCAAGTATTACCATCTGCACCATCAGTTCCGTCTATTGCAAGAGTCTGCCATGCCGTTCCGTCCCATACTTGAGATTGGATTGTAGTTGAATTGTAGTATGCTTCGTTTAAATTTGGTGTGGTTGGCGCTGCTGCTAAAGTTCCTAACCAAACTAATGATGTTCCGTCTAATCCATCTACTCCATCTACTCCGTCAGTTCCATCAATTGCAATTGTTTGCCATGCCGTTCCATCCCATACTTGAGATTGGAAAGTCGTGGAATTGTAGTATGCTTCATTTAAATTTGGAGAGGTTGGCGCTGCTGCTAAAGTTCCTAACCAGACTAAGGATGTTCCGTCTAATCCATCTACTCCATCTACTCCGTCAGTTCCATTACAGACATAATAACTTCCATCAACTTCACCAGCATCAAGCACACCACTATTATCATCATCTGTTCCAAACTCTACAAAAGAACCTCCCGAAGGACAATTTACCCCCGGGTTTTCAATAACAGCAGTAATTATAGAATTACTTCCATTTGCACCACTTGATGCAGGCGCCTGAGCTTCCCATTGTCCAGATGTTCCATTGAATACCAGCACATCTCCATTATTAACTACACCGTTTGAAATTGTGGTCCCGTTAATTCCTGAAGCACTTCCTGCAGCAAGAGCATAAGGTACCGAAACAAGTTGCGTTGTACCTAAATCACTTCCATTTACATTAACATTTACGAAATGATCAGTGGTTTCCCAAGTAATCCCATTCATGGAACCAGAACTAACAATACCTTCCCCTATTTTAAAATAAAACAACCCATATTGATTTGTGGAAACCGAATGTGTCTCTTCATAAACTAAAGTTCCAGTTGGTGTTCCTGATATTATTCCTACAGTTACACTTAAACTTTGATTTGCCAAAATCTCACCATTAGAATCATGAGCTACGGCTTGATAATTAATTTTTTGGGGTACTGATTGTGCAATACTACTAAAAACAAAACTTGTCAATAATAGAATACTATAAAATATTTTCATATGCGATTTCAATTGAAGCCGCTAAGATATAATTTCAAATTACTAACAACAAGCTGTTTATCACATATTATGAAATATTCAACACATTTTCTACAGTAAATCATTTGCAAGATTTGCCAACTCACTTCTTTCTCCTTTTTCAAGCAAAACGTGAGCAAACAACTCTTGTCCTTTTAACCTATCAATGATATAAGACATCCCATTACTTTGATCATCCAAATACGGAGTATCAATTTGATGTACATCTCCAGTAAAAATTATTTTAGTATTTTCTCCTGCTCTTGTTACGATTGTCTTTACTTCATGGGGCGTAAGATTTTGGGCTTCATCTACAATAAAAATAACATTTGACAAACTTCTACCTCTAATAAAAGCTAAAGGGGCAATTTTCAACCTTCCCTCCTCTTCCAGTTCTTGTATTTTCTTAGCTTTTTTCTCATTAACTCCAAATTGACTTTTAATGAAAGAAAGATTATCAAATAATGGCTGCATATATGGATTTACTTTATCTTCAGCACTACCTGGTAAAAAACCTATATCTCTATTACTAAGCGGAACAATTGGTCTTGCTAAAATTATTTGATGATATTGATTATTCTGCTCTAGCGCACTAGCTAATGCTAAAAGTGTTTTACCGGTTCCTGCGACTCCTTGCAGCGTAACCAATTTAATATTAGGATTCATTAAAGCGTGCATTGCAAAAGTTTGCTCTGCATTTTTAGGCTTAATTCCAAAGATATATTGTTTTTCCACCCTTTCAAGCATTTGACTTACTGGGTTATAATATCCTAAAATTGAATTCTTAGCATTTTTCAGAATATAAAATCCATTGTCAACCACTTTGTCTTTTAAGACTGATAAATCTGAAGTTTTATTATCCTTATAAATTTCTTGAATAACATTTGGATCTGCATCATCAATGGTAATCTGACCTGAATAAAAGGTATTTTCTTGTTTGATTTTCCCAGTTTCGTAATCTTCAGCTTGAATATTCAAAGCCTTTGCTTTCAAACGTAAATTAATATCCTTTGACACCAAAATAACTTTCCTGCCTGGCTCCTGCTCTTTTATAGTTAAGGCAGCATTTAATATTTTATGATCATTTTTATTTTTTCCAAAAACCTTTTCTGCGTCTACAACAGAATTTTCATTTTGCATGACAATTTTGAACTTTCCTTTTTTGTCACTTCCGTTTAACGGGACCCAATCTAGTAAAGTTTGATTTTTACTTAATTTATCTAAAATCCTAATAAACTCCCTGCAAGCAAAGTTCTTAGTTTCATTACCTATTTTGAAATTATCTAATTCTTCAAGTACGGTAATTGGTATTGCTACGTCATGTTCTGCAAAACTATTGATAGAGTTATGATCATGAAGAATTACAGATGTATCTAATACAAATATTTTTTTGGAGGAAATTTTAGATTTAGCCATGTTGATGATTTTTCTTTAAATTTAGAAAGAACAACAACTAAACCACAAGTGCTTATTTTATACTTTTCAAAGTTGAATTGTGTACTTCTCAGTCGATACCACTCAAATTAAGGTTTCCAATTGTCACAACAATCGGCTTATCTTTCACCTCTTGAATAGAACCTAGATACTGTAAGTGTAAGTTATATATGTTAAGCGTTGTGTTCTTGGCTTTTATCTCTCCAATCCGCTGAACATCAGTTGAAATAATCTTTTGAAATGAAAAATCCTTCTTATATGGGAAAATCATCTCATAAGATTCTTCGTTTGATTTTTCATACAATGCAAACTGAGGGTAAGTAGCAATATCGTCAATAGAAATAAACTGAAGATTCTCAACCCCCATCATATTATGCATAAACCAGTCATAGGTATTTTGATCCAACAAAAACCTATTCAAACTATCCTTACTCAACATTCTAGCACAATTGATTATACCAGGTCCAAAATAATTATTATCAAATTGAAAAATCGTTCCTGAAGAAATGGTATACCGCAAAGAAATTGGTCCTATGGCCTTTCTTAATTTTGGATAGAAATGATATGAATTGTAATAACGCAAAAACAATTCAAAATTAATAGCCAAAGTAACAGCGTGTAAAGGCGTGTCTAAAATTTGAAATCCACCATCTCCAGTATGAATGAAATCTTTTTCTAATTTTTCTTTTTGAGAATACTTTTGAAAAAGGTAGGCATTGCTTTCCAAACAATTTTTATAAACCGCCTCTTGAATCAATTTGAAAAGAAAGGGAATTAAGGTTTGCTTCTTTAATTCATATTGAGAATATTGAAAAATATCCATTCCCAAAATACTTTTATTAGAAAAACTTTCTGGATGAATTTTCTCATCAAAATACTCTTCTAAATCAAGTTCTTCAGGAATGCTTGCATAACTAGTGTTAATATGAGCAGTATCAAACTGACCAACTGCCTGTAGCAATTCTTTATATTTCAATTTTGATACTCTCATTAACTATTTACCCATTCATGGATACCAAGAACTCTTCATTGCTCTTAGTTCCATTCATTCTATCTTTCAAGAATTCCATTGCTTCAATAGGATTCATGTCAGCAACGTATTTTCTAAGTAACCAAACTCTTTGAAGCATTTCTTTGCTCATCAATAAATCTTCTCTTCTAGTTCCTGAAGACATAATATCTATCGCTGGGAAAATTCTTCTATTCGCTATTTTTCTATCCAACTGAAGTTCCATGTTACCTGTTCCTTTGAATTCTTCAAAAATAACCTCATCCATTTTAGAGCCAGTCTCTGTAAGCGCTGTTGCCAAAATAGTAAGTGAACCTCCATTTTCAATTTTACGAGCAGCACCAAAGAATCTTTTTGGTTTCTGTAATGCATTAGCATCGACACCACCTGTAAGTACTTTTCCAGAAGCAGGCATAACAGTATTGTATGCTCTTGCCAATCTTGTTATACTATCTAATAAGATACATACATCATGACCACACTCAACCATTCTTTTTGCTTTTTCTAAAACAATGTTGGCAACTTTCACGTGTCTATCTGCTGGCTCATCAAAAGTAGACGCAACAACTTCTGCTCTTACACTACGTTGCATATCCGTTACCTCTTCAGGTCTTTCATCGATCAATAAAACAATCAAGTAAATTTCAGGGTGATTAGCCGCAATAGCATTAGCTACGTCTTTCAACAGAACAGTTTTACCAGTTTTAGGTTGAGCCACAATCATACCTCTTTGCCCTTTTCCAATTGGAGAAAACAAATCCATAATTCTTGTACTCATTGACTCATTAGCATGACCAGTTAAAGTGATTTTCTCATCAGGAAATAATGGCGTCAGGTATTGGAAAGGAACTCTATCTCTAATCCATTCAGGATCTCTACCATTAACACTTTGAATCTTAATCAATGGAAAATATCTTTCACCTTCTCTTGGTGGACGAATCATGGCTTTAACCGTATCACCAGTTTTCAAACCATACATCTTCACTTGTGCTTGACTAACATAAACATCATCTGGAGAAGATAAATAATTATAATCTGAAGACCTTAAGAATCCATAACCTTCTGGCATCAATTCCAATACACCTTCATTGAAAACCATTCCATCAAAGTTATACCCATGCTCCATAGCGGGGTCTTTTCTTTGCTTTTTATTATGATTTTGGTTGGGATGTTTTTGTTTTTGATTAGGATTTTGATTTCTATTCTGATTAGGGTTATTTCCTTTTTTATTCTCAGAATTATCGTGAGGTTTTCCTTTAGAATCAGGAGCGTCAGTTTTTACCTCATCAGTTTTAGGCTCCTCTTTTACTCTATCTTTTGCAAGAGTAACCTCAACTTTCACCTTAGCTTTTGGCTTCGGTTTAGGTCTCGTATCTGTTTTTACTTCATCATTCGTATTAAACAAATCTGGATTATCAGTTTTTTTAACCGGTCTTTTTTTACGTTCGTTAGGTTTAACTGCGTCTGTTTTTGGAGCAGTTTCTTTTTCAACTACAGGTTTTACAGTTTTTTTTGCAGCTGGCCTAGGTTTTCTTACTGGCTTTTCTGCTGTTTCTTTTTTAGAAAGAACAAGTGCTTGTTCATCTAAGATTTTATAAACTAAATCTTGTTTTTTTAGTTTGTCTACTTTGGTGAGGTTTAATTCTGATGCAACCTCTTTTAACTCAGCCAGTTTAAGGCTGTTAAGTTTTTTAATATCGTACATATATTGAAATGGAAATTATCTAAATATTGTTTATTGAATAAATAACAAAATGTCTTTTAGTTTGGGAATTCCTTTGCTTGAGATACATCTAAAAACGATGTAAAGGAAAATTTGTAGATGCAAATATACAAAAAAACTTCAATCGTAAACTTTTTATTTCATTTGAATAGGTTTTAATTATGATTTAAAAATCTAAAATCTTTGTTCCAATACTAAACTGTAAGCGTATATTTGCATTTTAAAAATTATACATTATGTGGCAAAGAGCTCAAACTTTATATTTATTTTTTATAGTTGTTTTCTCAATCCTTTCTTTATTTTTTCCATTTGCATATTATGACTTAGGAGAAGAAAATGTAACTTTCAATTTGTTTGGACTAAGTAAAAACAGTCTAGATGTGGATACATGGTTTCCTTATTATATTAGTATTGGCTTAACTGCAGGGCTTTCACTGTTTAGTATAACACAATTTAAAAATAGAAAAAGACAATTGAATCTTGGTAAAATAAACTATTTTGTCATTTTGCTAACCGTGGTAATGTTATTCATAGATGTCACTTCAGTTGCAACTAATTTAAAATTGGAAAATGAAAGTATTAGTTATAATTTTTTAGGCTTCCTACTTCCTGTTTTTTGTATCGCTTTCAACTTTTTAGCCAATAGAGGTATCAAGAAAGATGAAGCATTAGTTAAGTCTTTGGATAGACTAAGATAACTCAAGCTGATTTAACAGTTTCTTTATTTTCAACCTGAAAACTCATCACTTTTGCGAAGTGCTTGAAATCTATTCCCAACAAAGAAATATCATCTGTCTGCTCAGCATTCCCTTGCCATTTAGAAAGTGTGTGTCCAACATTTGCCACAGCACTTGAAATAGTGTCAGACTCTTTTAATATTTTTTCAAACCTTTTAAATTTAAATTTCTTGTTGGTATCAGCACTAAATTGATCTATTATCCCATCTGAATACAAATAAATTGCGTCTATATCATGCACGTTAATATTTGTATTTTCGTACAAATTATTTTTCACATTATACAATCTAGACGATCCAACAGAGCACCTTGAGTTTTTAACTCTTTCTATGATTCCATCTTTTATTAAAACAAAATCTTTGTTAGCACTTGAAATGGTTACTTTCAAATTCTGTTTAGAAATTTTAATTAACACCATGTCAATACTGTCTCGTAATCCATCCGCAACATTGTCTGCGTTTAAAGTTCCTATAATTTTATTATTTATAAATTCCAAAATTTCGTTTGGTTCAAAAATATTTAACTCAGTAACTGCCGCATTTAAAAAACTTATACCAAGTATACTCATAAAAGCACCAGGTACACCGTGCCCAGTACAATCAGCCAACGAAAGATAAATATCACTTTCATTTTCATAAAACCAATAAAAATCTCCACTAACTACATCTTTCGGTTTAAAAATAGAATGAATTTTCAAATCACTCCTATACAGATCATCACGGGACAACATTAAATTATTTTGAATTCTTAATGCATATGTTAAACTATCGTGTAAACTCTTATTCTTCTCTTGTAATGTTGCTCTGTGTTCTGCTATGAGAAACTTTTGGATTTCAATCTTTTCATTTTGACGTTGTAATTTGGATTGTTTTTTTTCTGATGCAATTCTATAATCCTTAAAGGTCTCTCCTATTTCTTTTTGCAACTTCAAAAAGTTATTACCCAAAATACCCAATTCATCTTTTCTGTTTTTATATACTGGATATGTTATTACTTCAAAATTACTTTCTATAAACCTCATCACACCTCTATTCAGCCTTTTAATTGGAGTAGTTAACTCTTTTGCAATGAAGAAAATCAATAAGACTGAAATGACAACAAATATCAACGTTACTGCCCAATAATATTGTCTTAATGTAGATAGTTTCGCTTTTGAATTTATTAAAATAGCATATTTTAAATCCATTAATTTTACATCAAGTAAGTCAAGATTGGCATTCAAAGTACTCAGCATACCGCTTTCTTCATCATAGATAAGTTTCGTTGTTTTTACCAATTTCAAAAATAATTGATTGTACTTTTTTAAATGCAACATGCTCATATTCAGAGAGTCATTTTCCATGTCTTTTTTGGCATTTACAATTTCTGCGATTTTCATCTGAAACTTTTCAACGTAAAAATCTTGTCTTCGAAGTAAATAATCTTTCTCAATCCTTCTTAACTCTAGGACATCAGGTAATCCTATATGCCCCGAATACACATCCTCTATGGCATGAATTTGCTCTCTTAAATCTCCCTCTAGCCCAAAGTCATAAAACCCTTTTGTTAATGTTAATTTTATTAATAAATTATGATTTGATTTCATAACTTCGACAAGACTTATATACTGTTCAATATTGTTTTTAACTTTAAACTCACTTGAAAGTGGTTTATCACGAAGTAAATCCAATTTCACTTCCAATTCATCCATGGTTTTGTCAAAACTGATAGAATTTTTCGATACTCCTTTCTTAAAGAAATTCGTATCTCTTAGGTCTGAAATAATAAACTCATTTGAGTATTTTATGCAGTTTAACAATAAGTTCTCAGTATAAAACAATGACTTTTCATAATGTTCCACCTCCTGCTTGCGATCTTCATGTTTTTCCCAAATCAACATAAGGGTTATGTTGAAAGAAAATATTAACATCATAGATACCAACACCTTCTTAAAGATACTTAAATTCCGCCATCCTCTACCTATTCTCTTAATTGACCACATATAATAACTTCGCTTTATATAATTGCACAAAGGAAAACATATCCTATTAAGCGAATTTTACACTCTTATTAACTCTACTTTAAGGAAATAACCCCAGAAAGATTTAAACACAAAAAAAAACTATAACCCTTTAGATTCAAGATAAAAAATCTACTTTTGACTTGATTACACCTCAGCAAAAACCGACTTAACATTGAGTTAACTTAGTCTTGAGGTTTTAATAAAACTGAGGTAATTTCTAGTTCACTTTAGTGTGTGACATTTGCAGTGTGAAAATTAAACACTAAAAACACAAATTTAATCACAACACTAAAATGAAAATGACAAACATTTCAAAAATCGGATTAGCAGCGTTAGTTGCAGCTTCAGTATCAATGACTTCTTGTAAAAAAGGTTGTACTGATGAAACAGCAGAGAATTACAATTCTAAAGCTAAAAAAGATGACAATTCTTGTACTTACGCTACAGTAGAAACTGGAAACGAAGTTGTTCAAGGAAGTATTACTGCTAACACTACATGGACGAATGATAAAGTTTATGAATTAAAAGGAAGAGTTGTTGTAGACGGTGGTGCAACTTTAACAATTGAAGCCGGAACTATCATTAAAGGTCAAGAAGGTACAGGCGCTAATGCATCTGCTCTTGTTGTAGCTAGAGGCTCTAAAATAAATGCTGTAGGTACAGCGTCTCAACCAATTATTTTCACTTCAGTATTAGATAATATTGAATTGGGACAAACAATGGGAACTAACCTTGACAAAACTGACAACGGTAAATGGGGAGGTTTAATTGTTCTTGGTAACGCTCCAATTTCTGCAGGAGATGGAGATACTGAAGCTCAAATAGAAGGAATTCCTGCTACAGAAACTTACGGGACATATGGAGGAAGCAATTCTTCTGACAATTCAGGAACTTTAAGTTATATTTCGATTCGTCACGGTGGAGCTCTTATTGGAGCAGGTAATGAAATCAACGGCTTAACCTTAGGAGGTGTTGGTACAGGAACAACTATCAACAACATTGAAGTAGTTGCAAATCTTGATGATGGTATTGAGTTCTTTGGTGGAACTGTAAATGTTACAAACTTAATGATTGCTTACCAAGGGGATGATGGAATTGATATTGATATGAACTACGCTGGAACTGTTTCTAACTTCGTAGTAGTACACGGTATCGACACTGATGAAGCGTTAGAAATTGATGGACCTGAAGGTTCTACACACACAACTGGATTGTTTACATTGTCAAATGGTACAATCAAATCAACAGATGGTGTTGGTACTGGTGCAGATTTAAAATCAAAAGCACAAGGAACTATTTCTAACACTACTTGGGAAGGTTACACTTCTAAAGTTGTAAAATTAAGAGCTTCATTTTCCGACACTATTTCATGTGTAGATAAAAGTGATGCATATTCATACCTAACTCAAGCATCTCCAATACTAAACATTTCTAACTCAGAAATTGTTTCTACAGGATCTATTGCTGATGCAATATCGGTATACAACGGAACTGTTCAATTAGCTACAAATGATGTATGTACTTCTTCAAGAGAAGCAACTGCAGAATCTGCTGTAACTTCTACAGGAACAACAATTGTAACTGCAACTTCAACTGGAGCTACAATTTCAGATTTCTCATGGACTTGGACTTCAGCAAAAGGAGAAATATAGTATTATCACAATCATAATTTATTAAAATCCGACCCTACATCAAGGGTTGGATTTTGATTTTTACAAATAAAAATAAGTAAAACCAAAACAATGAATCGAATTTTAAGTGTAGCAGCATTGATTCTAGCATTAACAATCAACACATTCAGTCAAAAAGGAATATTAAGAGGTCAAATAACCGACAGAAAAAACGGAGAGACACTTCCTTTTGCAAACATCTATAATAAAGACAATATCAGTCAAGGGACAACATCTGATTTAGATGGAAATTTCACATTAAAACTTGAGGCAGGAACTTATACTATTGTATTCTCATCTACATCATACGCCAGCATAGAGAAATCAATCACTATAACAGGAGATAAAACTACAATTGAAAATATTGCTCTTGGAGAATCCAATGAAGTTTTAGTTGAGTTTCAAGTAGTAGCAGAAAAAAAGGTTTCAAATACAATGGCCGCTTTTGATAGAGAAAAGATGAAAGCCACCAATATGGTAGATGGAACTTCCTCTGAGCAAATGAAAAAAACTGGAGATAGTGATGCAGGAGAAGTCATCAAAAGGGTAACCGGTGTTTCCATTGAAGGAGGAAAACATGTTTACGTTAGAGGTCTAGGAGATAGATACACAAAGACCATCTTAAACAGTATGGAAATTCCAGGATTGGATCCTGATAGAAATACGGTACAAATGGATATCTTTCCAACCAATTTAATTGACAACATTACCGTATATAAAACATTTACACCTGAACTTCCGGGCGATTATACAGGAGGTTTAGTTAATATTCAAACAAAAGATTTTCCAACAAGAAAAACCATTAGTTTTTCGGCAGGCTTGGGATATACTCCAATAACAACGTTCAATTCTGACTTTATTTTATATGAAAAAGGTAAGTTAGACTTTATAGGCTTTGATGACGGATCAAGAAAGTTACCAATTAATGCCAGTAAACCTATTTCTGACCCTACTCAAGGGGAAGAAGCGCTAGAAAGAAGTACTAAAGCCTTTGGCAAACAAATGGCTGTACAACCTTCTTCTGCATTTATGAACCAAAGCTATTCATTTGGAATTGGTAATCAAATTAACCCCGAAGGTAAAAACTTTGATTACGGATATAACTTCTATGTAAACTATCAAAACAATTATACATTTTATGAAGATGTAACTTATGGTGCATTTAGAAAAGATCCAGACGCATCTGTTTACAGTTTATTTCCAGATAGAATTTCAACAGGACAACTAGGAAGCCAAAATGTTCTTTGGTCTGCTCTTTTAGGACAATCTATTAAAATCAATAAACTTCATAAGATATCGCTAAACATATTTCATACACAAAATGGCGAATCTACAGCGGCTAACCTTAATGAACAAAACTTTGAATTCAATCCTGCTACTTTATTAAAACAAAGTTTACAGTACACACAAAGACAAGTAAGTAATGTAAACCTTTCGGGAAAACATACGCTAAAAAAGAACAAGTGGAATATGAACTGGTCTTTATCACCATCTATATCAAAAATAGATGACCCAGATATTAGAAGCACCGTATTAGAAAAAGAAGAAGATACCCAAAATGAGGGTGAATATATTTATAGCCTAAATCAGAGTGTAGGAGGAGAAATTAGAAGAATCTTTAGATATTTAAATGAATACAATATAAACAGCAAATTAGATTTTGAATATTCATTTAAGAAAAAGGATTCATTGGAATCTAAAATTAAGTTCGGTGTTTCCGAGACTTACAAAACTAGAACTTTTGAAGTTTTTGATTATATATTCAATTTAGAAGGAAACCCGGATATTCCAAACGATCCTAATTGGTTTTTTGAAGATGAGAATATCTGGACTCCAGAAACAGATCAAGGAACATATGTTTCGGGAGATAGACAATTGGCCAATTCGTATGAGGCAACTCAATTAATCATTGGCGCCTATGCTATGAATGAATTACCAGTAACTGAAAAATTCAAGGCTGTGTATGGCGTAAGAATGGAAAAAGTAACCAATACTTATACAGGACAAGACAATGCCGGAAATGTTTTTTACACCAATGAAACAGTTTTGGATGAACTTAACTTTCTTCCAGCTGTGAATTTAGTTTATGCTGTAAAAGATTCTTTATTTGAGACAATGAATGTAAGAACCTCTTATACACAAACATTGGCAAGACCTTCTTTTAGAGAAAAATCAATTGCACAAATTTATGACCCCATTCAGGGAAGAAGATATAATGGTAACATTGATTTGATGCAAACAAATATTCACAATGCTGATTTGAGATGGGAATATTTCTATGGAAGAACAGAAGTATTATCTGTAAGTGGATTCTACAAAAAATTCATCAATCCTATTGAAATTGTATCTTTTGAAAAAGCTCCAAACGAAGTTCAACCTATCAACGCAGGAGAAGCCGATGTATATGGAATAGAACTAGAAGCCAGAAAGAGAATTGGTTTTAAAGATCAAGATCACATTAAGTTTTTTGCTGGTGCCAACTTCAGTTGGATTGAATCCAAAATTGATATGAATCAAGTAATTGTAAAAGACGGAGCAACTAACACCAAAACAGAAAAAGAAATCAGAGAAGCAAATGCTAGAGATGGTGAAACTATTGGAGATTACAGACCTATGTTTGGACAGTCCCCATACTTAGTTAATGGTTTTGTTTCATTTGGTAATGACTCTTTAGGATTAGATGTAAACCTAAGTTACAATGTTCAAGGCAAAAGATTAGCAGTTATTGGAATAGGTGCAATTCCAGATGTTTATGAAAGACCTTTTCACAGTCTTAATTTAAAAATTAGTCAGAAATTTGGTAAAAATGGACAATGGAAAGGAAGTGTTTCTGCTCAAAACTTATTAAACAATGCTAGAAGACGTTATTATGAGTCTTATGAAGCTGAACCACAATTATATGATTACTTTATGCAGGGAAGACAATTCTCTGTTTCAATTAGCTACACGTTAAAATAGGTTTCCACTTATTTTAAAACAAAAAGGTCGCGAGTAAAATTGCGGCCTTTTTGCGTTTATAAAAGTTATATCTTTGAGCAGCAATTTTTATAAACCGCCCTATTATGAAGAAAATATACATGACATTCTTTAGTATCATACTAATGACCGCTTGTAATAACTCAGAACCTAATCAACCAGAAGAAACAAAATCAATGGAAAAAATACAACCTCCAACTTGTGAAATCAAACCTCATGAAATGACTATTCACGGAGATACTAGAATAGACAACTATTTTTGGCTGAATAATAGAGAAGACGTAAAGGTTATTGACTATTTAAATGACGAGAATAACTATACAAAAAACATATTGGCTCCTACTGAAAAACTTCAAGAAGAGTTATTTACAGAGATGAAAAGTCGCATCAAAGAAGATGACCAAAGCGTACCATATTTTAAAAATGGATATTACTACCAAACTAAATATACTGAAGGAGGCGAATACCCTATCTATACAAGAGCCAAAAGTAAAGATTTCTCGGATGTTGAAATATTAATTGATGGGAATGAAATGGCAAAAGATTATGAATATTTTGACATTGCCAATTTAGAAATGAGCCCAGATAATAATATGTTAGCATTTGCTACAGACACTGTTTCAAGAAGGCTATACAATATACAATTTAAAAATTTAGTAACTGGTGAAATTCTTCCGGATGTCATTCCTAATTCCGATGGTAGTTTTGCTTGGGCTGACGACAACAAAACATTGTTCTATTCTGCTCAAGACCCTGAAACATTGAGATCTGATAAAATTCTCAAACACAAGCTGGGCGAACCTTCAAAAAACGATCAACTTATTTATACCGAAACAGATGATACATTTGGTTGTTATGTTTACAAAAGTAAATCTGATAAATACCTAATAATTAGTTCATCTAGCACATTGACTGATGAATTTCAGACACTAGAAGCTAATAACCCTAATGGGGAATTTAAAATTTTTCAACCTAGAATAAAAGGGTTAGAATACTCTATATCTCATTATGAAGGTCATGACCAATTCGTGATTTTAACGAACAAAGATGGTGCTACAAATTTCAAAATGATGATTTGTGACGAACAAAATACAGGCATTGAAAATTGGAAAGAATTCATTCCTCATAGAGAAGAAACTTTGATTGAAGATTATTCACTTTTTGATAATCACATTGTATTATCCGAAAGAACTGCTGGCTTAGTCCACATAAGAATCATTAATCAAAGTATGGGAGAAGATTACTATCTTCCGTTTAATGATGAATCATATGTAGTGCATACATCTGGCAACACTGAATTTAAAACCAATAAATTAAAATATTGGTATACATCTTTGACAACACCAGGCACAACATATGAGTTTGACATGGATACTAAAACTCAGGAAATACTTAAACAACAAGAAATTATTGGAGGATTTAACCCAGAGGAATATACTTCTAAAAGATTTTTTGTTACTGCCAGAGATGGTGTTAAAGTACCGGTATCATTGGTTTACAAAAATACAACAAAAATAGATGGTAATGCTCCCCTACTTCAATACGCATATGGAAGTTATGGTTCCAGTACTGATCCTTACTTTAGTTCGTCTAGATTAAGCCTATTAAATAGAGGATTCATTTTTGCTATAGCACACATTAGAGGCGGTGAAGAGATGGGTAGACAATGGTATGAAGATGGCAAATTAGAGCATAAATGGAATACTTTCAATGACTTTATTGATTGTTCAAAGTATTTAATTGATGAAGGGTATACCAATCCTTCCAAACTATTTGCTATGGGAGGTTCTGCTGGCGGGTTATTAATGGGAGTTATTGTAAATGAAAATCCAGAATTGTACCAAGGTGTATTAGCAGCGGTACCGTTTGTTGATGTTATGACAACCATGCTTGATGCTTCTATTCCTTTGACAACTGGAGAATATGACGAATGGGGAAATCCAAATGAGAAAAAGTATTATGACTATATGCTATCCTACTCACCCTATGATCAAGTAAAAAAACAAGCATACCCAAATATGTTAGTCACTACAGGATTGCATGATTCACAAGTTCAATATTGGGAACCAGCAAAATGGGTGGCAAAACTAAGAACAATGAAGACAGATGATAATCTATTATTATTGCACACCAACATGTCTGCTGGTCATGGAGGAGCAAGTGGTAGATTTGAATACTTGAAAGAGATAGCGATGGAGTTCGCTTTTATGTTGATGTTGACTGAGGATTAAGTATTGAATTCCTCAGACCTTTGCCTTTCTTGCGGACTATGCTGCGATGGCACCTTAATCGGACATGTACAGTTGGCTAATGAAGAATTACAGGCCGTAAAAAAAGTCTTAGAAATAGAAGATGAAAATGGCAATGGCTTCTTCCTACAACCGTGTCAGAAATATTGCAATGGTTGCTCTATCTATGAGCAAAGACCAAGAGCTTGTGTCAATTTCAATTGTGGGCTTCTAAAGTCTTTTGAGGCAAAAGATTTAAGTTTTAATACTGCTTCTGAGTTAATTCAAGAAGTGAAGAATCAAAAAATTAAAATTGAACATTTATTGTCAAAACTTCAGTTGGAATTTCAATCACAATCGTTCTATTTTAAAATGGTGGAATTAAAAAAACAGTTCATTAAAAGTGACAATACTTTAACACAAGGTCAGCAAAAACTATTGGAAAAATTGGAAATCATGAATGCGCTTGTTGAAAAGCATTTTGGAGTAACATTGAGTTAAATTTGTTGAGAATTGACTATTACTTAGTAGCCCTAATATTTTTTTAATTTAACATTTAGCAAAGCCAAGCCAAAAACTCTCCACATCCCCGCATCAAACACCTCACATTACCCTACCAACCTTTCTTTATTGGCCAGGTTAATCGCTTCTACTTTATTATTGACGTGTAACTTTCCGTAGATATTCTCTATGTGCTTTCTTACTGTTCCAGAACTTATAAATAAATTCTCTGCAATAGATTTATAATCTAATCCTTTACAGAGTTGCTCAAGCACTTCTACCTCTCTTTTAGACAAAGCATAATCCTGCGCAGACTTACTGTCCAAAACTAAAGGATTACGCAACAATTTTAACGCTTTAGCAGCAATACTTGGCGACATTGGCGCTCCTCCATTCATCATTTCAAGGATGCTATCAAAAACAACTTTAGGTGACTCATCTTTTAATAAATAGCCATCCGCACCAGCTTGAATGGCTCTAAAAATATTCTCTTCATCGTCAAAAACAGTAAGCATGATTATTTTAATTTGAGGATACTTGGACTTTACAATTTCAGTGGCCTCAATACCATTCATGAGAGGCATCTCAATATCCATAAGAATCAAATCTACATTACTATCTTCTTCCAATTTTGAAAGTAAACTCCTTCCATTGTTTCCTCTGAATTTATAACTAACAGCATCACCAAAAAGCGCTAATTTTTCTTTAATAGATTCTGCTAAAAAGTCATTATCTTCTGCTATTCCAATTTTAATCATCCCGTTTTGTTTTGTTCATACAAAGTTATTACCTACCACCCTTAAGGCAATACGTAACAATTCGTATTATAGTTTTATTTGACAAATTACCTCAGTTCCCATCTCACTGGATACAAGTTTAAAAAGTCCGCCACTTTCTTCACATCTTCTTTGCATATTATTTAATCCGTTACCCTCTTTTGCTTGCTCCGCATCAAAGCCATTCCCGTTATCCACTACTTTAAGTATGAAAATACCTTTAACATTATCAAAAATTATTTTTACTACATCCGCTTCCGAATACTTCACCACATTCTGCAATGCTTCTTGCACAATTCGATATAAATTCAATAATTGTAAAGCATTAAAATTAACTTCATCTTTCACATTATTTATTACCTGAACATCAAGACTATTGGGTATTGCTAATTTCAGTTCATTAATTTTTAAAATCAAATCCTTCAAACTACCTCCATCATTTTTCATTGCCCATATTGTACTTCTCAATTCTTTCATGGTGGTTCTACCAAAATCTGAAATTTTGTTTAGCCTGTTTCTGGAATCATCCTTTTCTTCTAGGTATAATAAATTGTCAACAGAACTAATCATAAATGTAAGTTGTGACCCAATGTTATCATGCAATTCTCTGCCAATTCTAAGTTTTTCATCCACAAACTCTTTTTCCATTTTCGCTTTTTCCAAATCCTTGGTATGTTGCAATTTCAAAATGGCTTCTTTCCTTCTTTTCCTTTGCATCAAGAAAATTAGAATTGCCAAAAATGTGACCAAAATACTTGCCCCTGTTATTAAATAAAACCTATTTTTCTGTTTCGCTAATTGTAAATCCTGCTCGGCAATTTTCTTTTCCTTTTTCGTTACTTCAAATTCTTCCTGAATGCTTGCAATAGCCTTATTTGATTCTACAGTAATAAGGCTATCCTCATGTAATTTTAACTCTTTAAAATACTTCAGCGCATTGGATGCATCATTTTTAAATTCGTAACAAGACGAAAGTCTTTCTAAGCAATAAGTAACTAGATTTACAAACTTAGTTTCCTTACCTAATTGCAGCGACTGTGAATAATATAAAATGGCAGAATCATAATCCTTTTTACCGTAGTATATATCACCTCTATAAGACAAATTATCTGCCCAACTCAAATCATTATTTTCCAATTTTCTATAGACATCACTTTCATTCATATACTGAATAGCCTCGTCAAATCTTCCCATTTCACTTAAGTCTTCCACTAGATTATTTAAACTGTATGGTATTCCCAAAGAATCATTAAAATCTTTACAAACTTCTAGAGATGCCAAATGATAGAAATACGCACTGTCTAAATTACCTCCCCGTTTTAAAGTTGTTCCATAATTGTTGTAAATCTTTGCCAAGGTTAATCCTACATCGTGATTTTTAGCTATTTCAATGGCCTTTCGAAAATAGAACAACCCCTTCTCTTTATCTATCTCCTTAATAGCAAACCCAATATCTGCATAAGAATTTGCCATTCTTTCATAATCACCCTGATCTTCGTAAAAACTAACTGCATTTACCGAGCATTGCATCCCTTTTTCTATATCTCTTAAATAGAAATAAACGATACCTAATTTCTCATTCGACTTTGCTTTCCCTTCAAGATAACCGATACTTTCTGCATCGAGAATGTTGTTCTTCAACTTTATTTCAACCCCCTCTAAATCCGCTATCATGTCATTATAACTCAACTCATTGACAGCATCGATATCTGCCTTGGTCTGAGCAATCAAACTTGTAAATAAAAATGAAAGGATAACAATAAAGAAAAATCTCATAATAGGGTATTAACTTTTTGACTAACTTTAAAAACCGTTCACTAAAATTAAAACATTAATTCAATAATATGGAAGTCTTTGATAAATATTCAAAAGAAAAAATAGGAAGAGTGACTTATAATACATCCGTTGAAATAGACGAAATAATTCATGCTGCTAAGGCATGTTTCTCCACCTATAGAAACTCCAGCACAGAAGAAAGAAATAATTTCTTGGATATCATTGAAGAAACGTTAGTCTCCTTCAAAACTGAACTAAGTTTGCTCATTTGTAAGGAAGCAGGCAAACCTCTATTTTATGCTGAAAATGAATTAGAAAGATGCATTAGAACAACTCAATTAGGGAAGGAAAACTCAACTCAATTAGCAATCAAAAAAATTGAAGTAAACCTTTCCAACACTCCGCATCATTCAGCATCTACTAAAAGATTCCCTGTGGGAGTTATATTTGGAATTTCACCATTTAATTTCCCGTTAAACCTTGCCCTGCATAAAATAGTACCAGCAATCGTTAGTGGCAATTGTATCATTGTAAAACCATCTCCATATACACCACTTGCTCTACAGTTTTTGATTGACAAAATAAATGAAGTATTACCCAAAGGCCTTGTCCAAATAGTTCATTGTCAAAATAGTCAAGCAGAACAAATAGTTAAAGACAGTAGAATAAAAATGGTTTCATTCACAGGAAGTGCAGCGGTAGGTTGGCATATCAAATCATTAGTACCTAAGAAAAAAGTAGCACTAGAATTGGGCGGTAATGCTGCAGTATTTGTAGATAAAGATGCTGACACAGAACAGGCTGCAATACAGATTGCTAAAGGTGCTTTTCTTTATGCTGGTCAAATTTGTATTTCCACTCAACGCATTTTTGTTCATCAAAAATGTTATGATGAATTCAAAACCTACTTGATTAAAGCTACTAAAAACATCACATCTGGTAATCCCATGGACGATGTATTGAACGGACCTTTGATTGACAAGGCTCATTTGGACCGAATTGACTTATGGGTAAGAGAAAGTATAGCGCAAGGAGCCAAAATTCTTACAGGCGGTAATGTGCTTGACATAGATAAAAACAGTTATGCTCCTACCATAATAGAAGACGCTAAAAAAGGTATGCTTGTTTTTGATGAAGAAGTTTTTGGCCCTGTAGCTACCCTAAACAAAGTGAGTGATTACAAAGATGCCATCCAACAAATTAATGATAGTAAATACGGCTTACAAGTAGGGGTATATTCCCATGACAAAGATGTTGTGTCCAACTTTTTTAATGACATAGAAGCCGGTGGAATAATCGTGAATAACATTCCAGGATTTAGAAAGGATGAAATGCCATATGGTGGAATAAAAGATTCTGGCTTTGTAAGAGAAGGGATAAAATATGCCATAGAAGATATGACAGAATTGAAATTATTGATTGAGTAAAAGTAATTTTTCCACCTTAGTTTTTTGTTTCTCCACTTCCTTCATAAACACTTCGCTAGTTTCAGGATTCATTACGTTATGTGCTCGCATTCTGTTTAATTTCTCCACTTCAGAAATAATTTGCTGAGTTTGTTTAGAAAAATAAGTGTTACCAAATTTTTCCCATATATAGTCTACAGCCAATTCATTGGGATGCAACATGTCATGCTTAAAAAAACGATAGTCTCGCAACTCATCCATTACTATTTCATAAGCAGGAAAGTAATTGACATTTTCCAATTCCAATAATTGATGAATACTTTGGTGCAAAACACCTTTGGATACATTATTTTCTCTTACACCATCCTTCCAATGTCGCACAGGACTTACCGTAAATACCCAGTTAATATGCTGAAACTGTTTTACGATTTCTGTCCAAACAGTAACGATTTCACTTACAGAAGAAAGTTCCTTTGTAAATTCACTTTGTGGCATTTTATGGCAATTGGCCACAATGCAATCCAACTCATTATGCCTATACCCCCACGCAGATCCGAATGTCACGAAAACATGACTCGCTGAAACTAATTGATAGGTAATAGCGTCCTTTATAGATATGATTCTCTCTTTTAAAGTATGCTCATCAGACGCATGAATACTAGAGTGATTATGCCAACTATAAGCAACTTGATTTTTCGTAAAAAGTTCGTTTTCTGAAAAAGGAGTAAATAAATTGGCCAATGCTAATGGATTAAAAATAACACCTTGTGGATTTTTCAAAATTGAAAATTTACTTGACATCAATTTATTGCCAATATTATCGGAAAAACAAGAACCAATTGACATCAATTTAGATTGATAATCAATCTCTTTTCCCGCGTTTTCTATTTTCACTTCCTTTCTAAACTCCATTGCATACCACATTCACATAGGCAAAGTTAGGCAATAATTAAAGCTATTTATTAAAATAAAATATTTGACTAAAACTTACTTTCCTTTAATCGTTCATTAACATTGAGTTAACCTAAGTTTTAAACATATGAACCAAATGTGTGGAAAAAACCTACCTACCAACACAATATATCCGCCTAAATTGCTTTACTTTTGTATTATAATATACTAAAAACACAATTATGAACGAATTTGGATCAAAACCAAGCACTTCAAATTTAAAAGAATTAGGATTAGGAAACGTAGCTAATGCTTTTTGGAATTTAACACCTGCTGACTTAGTGGAAGAAACGATCATCAACGGTATGGGAGTTTTAGCGGATTCTGGAGCAATAGCAGTTGATACTGGGGAATTCACGGGAAGATCCCCAAAAGACAGGTTTATTGTTTGCGATAGCATAACAGAAGACGCTGTATGGTGGGGAGACATCAATATTAAATTTACCCAAGAAAACTACTCAAAACTTTATGACAAAGTAACAGCATACCTTCAAAACAGAGATGTTTATGTAAGAGATGCCTATGCTTGTGCTGATGAAGATTACAGATTGAACTTACGAGTTATCACGGAGTTCCCATGGTCTAATCAGTTTGCTAGCAACATGTTCTTGCGACCAACTAAGGAAGAATTGAAAGATTTCAATCCAGAATGGACTATTCTAAACGCACCTGGATTTCATTCTGACCCTGCAAAAGATGGAACAAGACAACACAATTTTGCTATAATTAACTTTACAGAAAAAGTTGTTTTAATAGGTGGTACAGGTTATACTGGTGAAATTAAGAAAGGTATTTTCTCTGTATTGAACTTCATTCTACCTCACGAAAAAAACGTTTTATCAATGCACTGTTCTGCCAATATTGGTAAAGACAATGATACTGCTGTTTTCTTTGGTCTTTCTGGAACTGGAAAAACAACATTAAGTGCTGACCCAAACAGAAGATTGATTGGTGATGATGAACATGGTTGGTCTGACAAAACTGTCTTCAATTTTGAAGGCGGATGTTATGCTAAGTGTATAGATCTTTCTGAAGAAAAAGAACCACAAATTTGGAAAGCAGTAAAATTTGGAGCAATCTTAGAAAACATCAATTTCATTGAAGGAACTTCTACAGTAGATTTTGCTGACAAATCTAAAACAGAAAACACTCGTGTTAGTTACCCAATTGATTTTATCGACAACATTGCCGAAGGAAGTAAAGGAACAGCTCCTAAAAACATTTTCTTCTTAACATGTGACGCTTATGGTGTATTGCCTCCAATTTCTAAATTGACAAAAGGACAAGCAATGTATCATTTCATTTCTGGATACACTGCAAAAGTGGCTGGAACTGAAGCTGGAATTACAGAACCAACAACAGCATTTTCTGCATGTTTTGGTGCGCCATTCCTTCCTTTACACCCAACAAAATATGCTGAAATGCTAGGAAGTAAAATGACTGAGCATAATGTAAATGTTTGGTTAATTAACACTGGCTGGTCTGGTGGTGGATATGGTGTAGGAAGCAGAACAAAACTTTCTTATACAAGAGCAATGATTACTGCTGCTTTAGAAGGTGAATTGACAAACGTAGAATATACGAAACACGATGTGTTTGGTATTCAAATGCCTAATACTTGTCCTAACGTTCCTGATGAAATCCTTCATCCAAGAAATACTTGGGCAGATAAAAATGCTTACGATGATACAGCAAATAAATTGGCGGCTAAATTTGTTGCTAATTTCGAACAGTTTGCATCTAATGCTAATCAAGAAATATTGGATGCAGCTCCTGTTGTTACCGCTACAGCATAAGTAAATCCAAATTAATATTTAAAGCCACTTATTCTATGGAATGAGTGGCTTTTTTATTATTATTTCAATCACAACAATTAACTTCGCGGTATTAAATTAAAGGATATGAAAATTTTAATGGTTTGCTTAGGTAATATCTGTAGGTCGCCATTGGCACATGGAATACTAGAAGACAAAGTCAAAACTGAAGGACTAAATGTAATTGTAGATTCTGCAGGAACAAATGGCTATCACAATGGAGAATTACCAGACTCACGTTCAATAGACAAAGCAAATGAGTATAACCTTGATATTACTAATCAAAGATCAAGACAAATTACAAAAAATGATATTCAAAATTTTGATTTAATCTATGTAATGGATGCTTCGAACTACAACAATGTAACGGCACTATGTACTACCTCTGAAGAAAAAGCCAAAGTAAAAATGATCATGAACGAAGTAGAGCCTGATAAACACATTTCCGTGCCAGATCCATACTATGGTGGAGAAGATGGCTTTGAAAAAGTCTATCAAATGCTCGATTTAGCATGCGATAAAATAATTGAACATCTCAAATAAAACCTAGATTACATGAAAGGAAAACTATACCTACTACCAATGACTCTTGGTGACAGCGACATTGAAACAGTCATTCCTCACCCTACAATGGAATTAATGCTAGAACTAAAATATTTTATTGTAGAAAATATAAAAACCACCCGAAGATTTCTAAAGAAAATTAGTCGTGATGTGAATATTGATGAATTAACTTTTTTTGAAATAGGTAAACATTCTAATGCCTACGATTATGCCGACTATCTCAAACCTTGTTTGGAAGGAAACGATGTAGGCGTAATATCTGAAGCAGGATGTCCAGGTATTGCTGATCCCGGAAGTGAAGTTGTAAGAATTGCTCATGAAAAGAAAATCCAAGTCGTACCATTAGTCGGTCCATCTTCCATTCTTTTAGCTTTAATATCAAGCGGTTTCAATGGTCAAAAATTTGCATTTAATGGCTACCTCAACAAAGACAAATCAGGAAGACAAAAGGAAATACTGCATTTAGAAAGATTAGCTATTGGAGGTTTTACCCAGTTATTCATGGATACACCTTTTAGAAGTCAAGCCTTATTAATGGACTTACTATCTACCTGTAATCCTGAAACCAAATTGTGTATTGCATCAGATATCACGCTACCTTCTGAAAAAATTACAACAAGAACAATTAAAGAATGGAGTGCACAAGTACCTAACTTAAGTAAAAAACCTTGCATTTTTGTGCTAGGTAGATAGCATCATTTCAATTGTAAATCACAACTTATAGCATTGTGATCGGACAATTTTTCTTGATGTGTAACGAAATTTGCCGACTCAAATGAATCGTCATATAGAATGTAATCTATTCTATTAACTGGAAGAATTCTATTAAAGAAATTATCTCCAACATACGTACTCCCAATACCATTTCCGGTTTTAACAAAGGCGTCTTGTAAATTTTTAACCAGTTTATTATAGGCATATGAATTGGGTGTATCATTTAAGTCAGTGCATAAAACAACAGGATATGGAGAATTATCTATATAAGTCAATAAGGTTTTTGTTTGTGCAGCTCTTTTTATAAATGCAATCGTTAACCGTGCCAATAAGTCTTCTTTAGCTTGTTTTTCAAAACTCCACTTTTTATTATCATTACCTCCAATCAATTTATAATCTGCATTCTGCAAGCGCATGGAACCAATATGAGCATTAAAAACTCTAATGGTATCACTTCCTTTTACTATATCCACAAATGAAAAATGATTACTCTTGTCATTTTCAAATGCATGCTCTTCATGATTAACAATTGGAAATCTACTAAAAATTGCAGAACCAAAATGACCTTTCCCATCTCCTCTTGACTTCAGTTGACTTCTCACAACCGTAATATGCTCCTGTATATATTCTAATCCTAATAAATCTTTAAGTGTATCGTTAACAGAAAAGTGAATTCGTTCGCCCCTATAGTATTCTTGAAAACAAATAACATCTGGTTGTTGGTCATTAATAAAACTAATTATCTTATTTTTTGTCTCAATATTACTAGACCAATTATACAAATCAAAAACACGAACGTTGAAGCTCATCACTTTGAAAGTCTTTGTCTCCTCTAATTTTGGTTGCCACAATGTAACTTGCACAAACCTTGACAGCGGGAGAATACCAAAAATAATTGTGAACATAGATATTGCGAAATGCCATTTCCTCAAAACACTCCAGTACACAACAAATGCCAAATTGAGTACGAGCCAGACTGGATATAACAACCCTAAAAGAGCTGGATATGTACTCGAATTTGGATTAACATAAGGAGTAAAACAACTCGCTATTAGGAGAACAACAAATAATAAGTTTAATAGTAAAACAAACTTATTCCACCAATTAAGGTTTTTAAATATGGTAGACACCCATCGTTTCACTACTGGAAAAAACTAAAATTTAGCAAGAAATTCTTTCTCACTTTTGGTAAGACCATCATAGCCTCTTACTTTTATCTTATCAAGAATTGCATCTAACTTCTTTTGCCGCTCCACTTTCTCCGCGTTAAAATCAATATCGTCTTTTGGAGGCTTTGGTGCTTCATTACCTTGATTTCCATATTTTGAGTATTTTACTTTCATTTTAGGTTTTCGTCCACCAGACTTTACTAATCCAGTAAGAAAAGACATTAAATTGTCAAACCATTTAGAAATATCCTTCCCTTTCTTATATTGTGTAACCATTATGAAACCATAGATACCGCCACCAATATGCGTAAAATGAGCAACACTAGACACTTGATCTATATTGAATAATTCAAGTAGAAAATACCCTCCAACTAACCACATCAATTTCATTGGAAAAATACCAAATAGATTTACTTCTAAATGAGGAGCATATGTAGCCAATGCCACCATCAAAGCAAAAACACCGCCAGATGCTCCAACTATAACTCCCAAAGGTATGTCTCGAAACAAAGGAAAAATATTAATGGCAGCAATCTGCATAAACAAGCCAACCAACGCTCCAACAACATAAATACTAAGGACTTTTTTTCCTCCTAAGAAAGACTCCACTTGTTGACCAAAGAAAAACAATAGCAACATATTCATTAACAAATGAAAGAACCCTCCATGAACAAACATATAAGTAATGATAGTCCATGGTTTTTGCCACAAAATACTCAAATCAGTGGCAGCACCAAGATTCAATTCCATCAGTATGGAAATTTCAGGCATTTTCATTAACGTACTTATCAATGAAATAATGCTCATAATTAAAAATACACCAACATTAATGTATATCAATTTAATATACATACCACCAGATTGAAACTGTCGCTTTAAGTTCGCTATAATCTCATTAAAGTTCATAATATTAATAGAATGTATTATTATTTTTTTGCCAAATATATACTAAAACTAGACCAGCTACACCACCTCCAAAATGGGCCATATGTGCAACTCCTTGCATTGCAAAAGGGAAAACAGACAAGACTAATGATCCCACCATCAAAATAGCAAATAACACTTTTATCTTAAGTGGTATTGGCGGAAACAACAACATAACTTCAGTATTAGGAAAATACTTATAAACAGCAGCAAACACACCAAAAACAGCACCAGATGCTCCCAAAGCCCTTGAGAAAATAATTCGTTGCACTTTTAATTCATGAAGATCATTGACTAATCCAGTTGAATATTTAAAATATCCATCCATGGTAATGTCTATAGCACCAATAAAAGCACTTTCACCCATCACCAATAATTCTCCCATGTGAAATCCGTGATAAAATAAATTACCTGCCAAACCTGCCACCATGTATAATATCAAGAATCTTTTTGCCCCTAATAACCTTTCTAGATTCGTACCGAAAGAAACTAGACCTAACATGTTAGCAAATATGTGAAACAAATCTGAATGTAAAAACATAGATGTCACATATTGAAATGGATAAAATCCATCAGAAGCATAGTGGTGTAGGCTCAAAATATTGACCAAATCAATATTCTTTATTGCTAACAGATGTACCGCTGCAAAAACAATCACATTGATAATCAATAAATTCTTGACCACGGGGGTCATATTTCTAAACAGTTGATCAAACATTATTTTCTAAATTTTTCGTCAATTTCATCTTCTCCAATTGTTACCACTATTTTATTGCCTTTGTAATCATACTGACTATTCTCACATGCAAACAACTCATCAATTAATGTACCCATCTCCTCGTTGGTTAGTTTCTTTCCACTTTTTATACCACTACTTTTGGCTAAATTCCACGCCAATTGTGCTTTATGGTTTGTTTTGAGGTCATCACTATTATTTTTGCATTGTTCAATAAAATCTTCCAATATTCCTCTCACATTTTCCTCTTGCACCCCAATTGGCAAACCATTTACAGAAAAAACATTCTTTCCCATGTTCTCTATATCGAAACCTAATGCTTTCACTTCAGGGAGTAATTCAAGCATTAATGCGTAGTTACTAGTTTCCATTTCAATGGTTTGAGGAAACAATATTTTTTGAGTTACTGCCCTATTCTCTGCCAACATTTTCACAAATCGCTCCATTAAAATCTGTCTATGTGCTCTTTGCTGGTCAATTAAAATTAAACTCCTACTAACTTGAGTAAGGATATATTTCCCATGTAATTGAGTAGTTTTACTTTCGTAACCTTGATTATCCTTTTGCGAATTTCGTTCCAATGGTTCATCATCTGCAAAATTGGCAGACATTTGAATTTTCTCAGTATCCCAAGCAGTTTTAGTCAATAAATCTAAATTAGCCTCTACTTCACTTTGAGAAATATCAATCTTGTAATTTCTACTTGGAGAACTAGTTCCACCACCAGATGATTTTGGCGCTGAACTTTCAGTTTGAAAAGGATTAAAATTAGTGTTTACTTGAATTGTAGGCTCCAATATCTCCTTATTTTTAGGAATAGGAGGAACATTAAAAGCATTTTCCTGATTAAAATCTATAGAAGGAGCAATATTAAACTTACCCAAGGAGTTTCTCACAGCGCTATTGATGATAGCATACATATGTTTTTCATCCTCAAACTTCACTTCCGTTTTGGTAGGGTGAATATTAATGTCAATTTTGGCAGGGTCTACCTCTAAAAACAAAAAATAGGTAGGGAATTGCTCTTTTTTCAATAACTCATCATACGCTCTAGTCACTGCGTGATTGAGGTAGTTATTTTTAATAAACCTATTATTAACAAAGAAAAATTGTTCACCTCTGCTTCGTTTACAAAATTCAGGTTTTAATACATACCCTGTTACATTCACTATAGTTGTTTGCTCTTCCACAGGAACAAGTCGTTCATTATATTTCTTCCCAAAAACACCAACAACACGTTGTCTAAGATTTCCTGGAGGAAGGTTAAATACTTCATTCCCATTGTGATGAAAAGTAAAATGAACTTCAGGATGTGGCAAGGCTACCCTTTCTATTTCGTCTACAATATGCTTTGTTTCAATCGCATTAGATTTCAAGAAATTTCTTCTTGCGGGCACATTGAAATACAAATTTTTAATACTAAAATTAGACCCAATAGGACAATTCACATGCGTTTGAGAAATAACCTTACTACCTTCAATCTTGATGCTAGTACCTAAATCCGCATCATGATTTCTAGTTTTCAATTCAACTTGAGCAATGGCCGCAATTGAAGCCAAAGCCTCACCTCTAAAACCTTTGGTTTTGATGTTAAACAAATCATCCGCATTGGTGATTTTTGAAGTAGCGTGCCGTTCAAAAGATAATCTAGCATCCGTTTCTGTCATTCCGCACCCATTGTCAATAACTTGAATCAATGTTCTTCCTGCGTCTTTGATTACTACATCTATTTTTGTCGCTCCTGCATCTATTGCGTTCTCCAGTAATTCTTTGATAGCGGATGCTGGCCTCTGAATAACTTCCCCGGCTGCTATTTGGTTGGCAATCTTGTCTGAAAGAAGTTTAATAATATCTGGCATAAAGAATAAAAGTGTTCTAATTTAATTCAACAACTTAGCCATAAAACCATCCAAGTTAGTAAAAACAACATACCCTAAGTATAAAACTAAACCTAGAATTATTATCATTCTAACTGTACTACTCATGTTTTTTGACTTGTAAGAAAGTGAAGAAGAATTTTGTCTAAACTGAGATCGTAATCTAGCTTCTCTATCCACGCTAGAATCGTCAGAACCTTCTCCCATTTCTTCTTTAATAGCTTTAATTCTATTATCCAATTCTTCTTTTTCGGGATTATAATACATAGGCGTATAATCAAAACTTCTATGTCTATTTATTTTGGTAAACTGTGGAATTCTCATGGTCATTCAATTATGTAGGTTACATACTATTTTTATTAGTATTTTACTCCTCCATCTTTCTTATCTAACAAAGGTACTAATTAACCCTAAGATACGTAATTATTTGGGCGAAATTTGAAACATAATCTATCAATTATGCTTCGGTAGATAAATTAAAAATAAAGGTAAAACTCCTTTCCTAATTCTATATAATCAGTAGTATACTCATGTCTTTTAACACCAGTCTCAATGGTGAGACACTGATTTTCCACGTCCACTTTATCGCGACCAAAAGTAAGTAACAATCTATGCGAAGGCTTACTTGGCACAGGCTTTACCTCACATACTTTGTGTAGGTTTAACTGATAATTTTCGCAAACATCAATCGCTTCTTTTCCGTTTTCTACAGGGAGAATCATCGACAAGGTCCCTCTTTCTGACAATCGTTCTTTCGCAAATTGAAAAATCTCAGAATAATGTAAAGAAGAGGTATGTCTCGCCTTAGTTCTTGCAGCATCTTCATTCTCCTGACTTTTTTCAAAGAACGGGGGATTAGAAACCATCACATCAAAATATTTTTCTGTGGTGAACTCTTGTAAACTAGAATGAACCAACTCTATTCTTTCAGACCATGATTTAGGCAACGCTCCAATATTGAATTGCGCATCTATAATTGCATGGTCATCAATTTCCAATGAGGTCACTTCAGCATTTGCATTTTTCTGAGCACACATAATACCTATCACACCAGTTCCTGCACCGATATCCAAGATTGTTTTTGCTTTTGAAACATCTACCCAACATCCTAGTAAAGTACCATCAGTACCAACTTTCATTGCTGAATTCTCATCTCGTATTGTGAATTGTTTATATCTGAACAAAGGATTAAAATATTTTCAACAAAAGTAAAAACAAAAAAAAAGACCTCAAGCATTGCTTAAGGTCTTTCAGTAAATTTCATGACATTTTAATTCATTCCTGGGAAAGAATCAACCAACTGAACTTTCAAATCTGGAAAAGAGGTTACTACCTGAACTTTAAAATCAGGAAAAGAAGTCACGGTTTGCCATTCGCCACAATCATCAGGAAAAGATGTTACCTTCTTAACTTTAATATCAGGAAATGATGTTACATATTGTATTTTAATATCCGGGAATGATGTTACAAACTGAACCTTACCGTATAATTTTATCCCTTTAAAAGTGCAATCTCCAGTTGCCGCATAATACTCAAAAGCATCCAGTTTTTCTTCCTGTGTTAATTCAGAAATTGAAGTTTTATAAACAGATTTAATAACTTCGGTATTGTATGTTCTTTCGGTATTTTTTGACATGAAAGACATGCCTACCAATGCGAATGCTATGATTCCTGTGATGTAAATTGATTTTTTCATTTTTGTTTTCATTTAGTGTATAAACAAATATACACAAATATTGTGCAACTTTTTAAACCTGCTATTTCAAATTTTAATTGGTATCTTTGTAGCGTACTTATATACTATGGCAAAAATTAGCACAGACAAGGTAATAGATGCGCTCAGCAAAGTTGTTGAGCCAGATTTAAAAAAGGACATTGTTTCCTTAGGATTAGTAACTGATTTGAAGATTTCTGAAGAAGAAGTTTCTTTCAAAGTAGCCGTTCAAAACGCTGCAATGCACGCTAGAAATAGAATGCAGGAAGCTTGCGAATTTGCAATTGAAAGAGTGGTTGGAAAAGGTGTAAAAGTTTCTTGTGAGGTTATCGCAATGAAAAAAGCAGAAACCAACCAGACTAAAATGAAAGGTGTAAAAAACATCATTGCAGTAGCAAGCGGTAAAGGTGGTGTAGGTAAATCTACGGTTACCGCCAACTTGGCAATAGGTCTAGCACAACAAGGATATAAAGTAGGTTTGGTGGATGCTGATATTTATGGACCATCTCAACCATTAATGTTTGACGTTCAACATGAAAAGCCACTTGGCAAAAATGTAGATGGAAAACAATTAATCGTACCTGTTGAAAGCTACGGAGTAAAATTACTATCTATCGGTTTTTTTGCAGATGCTAATCAAGCTGTAATATGGAGAGGACCAATGGCTACTAAGGCTTTAACCCAAATGGTTTTTGATGCCGACTGGGGAGAATTAGACTTTATGGTAATTGATCTTCCTCCAGGAACTGGAGACATTCATCTGTCACTAGTGCAAAGTTTACCTATTACAGGTGCTGTAATTGTAAGTACTCCACAAAACATTGCATTAGCAGATGCCAGAAAGGGAATCAACATGTTCCAAATGGATACAATCAACGTTCCTGTTCTTGGTATAGTAGAAAACATGGCATGGTTTACACCTGCAGAATTACCAAACAACAAATATTTCATTTTTGGAAATGAAGGTGCGAAAAATTTAGCCTCTCAATTAGACGTCCCATTATTGGCTCAAATACCTTTAGTACAAAGCATAAGAGAAAGTGGCGATGCAGGAAGACCTGCAATTTTGCAAGATAATACCCCTACATCTATAGCTTTTCAAGAAATGACTACTAATATTGTTGCTCAAATTAAATTGAGAAATGAAAAATTAGCTCCTACAGAAATAGTCCCTGTAGAATATGGACAACCTAAATGTTCAACTTAAAGGAATAAAAATGGAAGCAACATTACTGCACGAAAAAGTATCTATCGCTTTAGAACAATTAAGACCATATCTCAAAAGTGATGGTGGTGACATGGAGTTGATAGAAATTACTACAGACAACATTGTAAAAGTAAAACTAATTGGCGCTTGTAAAACTTGCAACATGAGTGCTATGACACTTAAAGCAGGCTTGGTAGAAGCTTTAAAAAATTCAGCACCTCAAATTAAAGGAGTAGAAGCTGTCGATTAAATCCGGCAATATTTTGTCACTTTAATCTTCAATTTTAACACCACTACTCTACAATGTCCCAGGTATGGTCGGCAAGCAACCTTACTGTTGCAACAAATTCATACGGACACCCTCTTTTCCCCCAATCATTTGGAGAAATCATTGACAAAACATGCTTATTTCCTTCCCTGGCATAAAGATGATACACATGATTTATTAATGGTTCAAAACGCATTTCAGCACCATAAATTTGATTAGATACTTCTACTCTACTCTGAATCTTATTGGCTTGCTGAGCCAACAACTCCATCTGCTGCTTAATTTGTAACAACTGAATATCCGTCTGATGCTCCATAGCAGACAATGCCCTGCCTTTTAGTTTGCCTTGTTCTGTAGGTACTACAGGCATACTACCTCGGTGATGCCCATAAGACAAAGTACCAGGCTCTTCAGTAATATGATCTTTATCTATTGGGTTAATTTTATTTGATTTATCTTCTTCCATAATACTATTCAAAAATACGGTGATTTTATCTACAAAACCAAATCTTTACTGTAAATTTAGACCACCAATAACAGTATAAACACTCATTTTCAATTTTTGTTGAATGGAAACAACACTAAAGCCTTTTAAAATATATAAATCTTCTGCAGGTTCTGGAAAAACCTACACACTTGTATTATCATACCTTACCATTATCCTAAAAGACCCAGATTTAGATAAATTCAAAAAAATACTTGCCATCACCTTCACAAATAAGGCTAGTAAGGAAATGAAGGAACGAATTTTAAAAGGGTTAGACACTTTGATAAAAGGCGAAGACACTAATTTTATTCAAGCATACGAAAAAGCTACAGGTAAAAACAGTGAAGAACTTAAATTAAAATCCAAGGCCCTTTTCACTCGAATCCTACATAATTATGGACAATTAAATATTCAAACCATTGATAAATTTGTCCACAAATTAATTAGATCATTCTCTAGAGAACTTGGTCTATCTACCAATTTTGAACTAGAAACGAATGTTGACGACTTTGTTCAGCGATGCATTGATGAATTACTTGAGAGTGTTGGAGAAGATGACCAACTAACCAACACACTTATTGCTTACACTAAAAACCTAGTAGATGACCAACAATTTCAAAACATTGAATATGCACTGGAAAATCAATCCAAATTACTCAAAAGCGAAGAAGGAGGATTAGCACTAGAAGTATACAAAGACATGACCTTAAAAGATTTTGAAGTCATTCAAAAAGACCTAAACGCTAAGAAAAAAGAACAACAATCTACCTTAAAAAATCAAGCAAAAAAAATACTTGCACTCATGCAAGGACATGATTTATCATTGCTAAAAATTGGGAGAACAACACCCTTTGCCAAAACCATTGACAACATTATAAAAGGAGAGAAAAAAATCAACTATTCTGAAGCACAAATTAAAAACGCCAAAGATGAAAAATGGTATGCCAAAGCAGTAGAAAAATCACACCCTGAATTAGATAGTTTTGTCAAAGCTAATTCTGCAAAACTCAGCAAGGAATTACTAACACTTTTTGAATTGATAAAAGCAAGCAACCTTTTGCAAGAGGTTGACAAAAGACTGGTATCATTCTCTTTACTTAATAGTATTAGACAAATTCTTAAAAAAGTAAAAAAAGATAATAACATTGTATTCATTAGTGACTTTAATGAAATCATAAGTGAGGTAATTAAGAATGAACCAACACCTTACATTTATGAAAAAATGGGTAACCGGTTTAGCCATTATTTTATTGATGAATTTCAAGATACCTCTGTCTTGCAATGGAACAATCTTATTCCGCTTGTGCATGATTCTCTATCTACAGAAAATGAAAACCTCATTGTAGGAGACGCTAAACAATCCATCTATAGATGGCGAGGAGGTGACGCTTCGCAATTTATTAACCTTCCTGAAGTAAAAGGTGAAATTGCGGATATTCAATTTATCAATAACGCTTTTGCTAGAAGCGCTGACATCAAAACTTTGGATGACAATTACAGATCTTCTGAAAGTGTAATAGACTTTAACAACTGGCTTTTTGATAGATTGATAGAGGAATATCAGTCCTTTCCAATGTTACAAAATATTTACAAAGATGTTAGGCAAAACAAAAAGAGAAAAGAAATTGGTTATGTAAAAGTTAACACTTTCTCAGAACTGAATTCTAGAAGCAAAGAAGTACATACAGAAGAAGAAGAATTGGCCAATGACCCTTTCGAATTAATGTATAACGATATTCTCGAATGTATAGATGACAATTTTAATTACGGAGATATCTGTATCTTGCTAAGAAGCAATGGACAAGGAACCAAAGTAGCTAACTTTCTAAAAGAAAAAGGAATTGAAGTAACTTCACAGGATAGTTTATTACTAGCTGAGTCTCAACCCGTATTGGCTGTTGTAAATTTACTTACTGCCTTAAACCTTCCCAATGATGAAAACATCATCAAAGTATTTTACTCTAACCACAAGAATGAATCAATCCTTTCACTTTTTCTGAAATATAGAATTCCCAATGAAAAGAATAGTTTCTACAACTCAGGCTTAGACCTTAATTCATACATTGCAGACATGCTACCCGGTTTTGATATGATATACTATAATGAATTATCCATTTTAGACAAAGTAGATTATTTAATACCACTGCTTGGATTTTCTAGAAAAAGTATATTCATGGACAAATTACTTAATTTTACTTTTGATTTTCAGCAAAAATACGGTCACAATGTCAATTTCTTTATAGAGCATTTTGAAGCCAAAAAGAATAAAATATCTGTTACCCCTCCAGAGTCTTCACAAGCCATTAACATCATGACCATTCACAAATCAAAAGGTTTACAATTTCCTGTAGTCTTAATCCCTCTCCCATTGGACCCTAAAAAATCTGATGATATTTGGATTCAAGATGACACTTTAAAATCTTTGGGTTTGGAAAATTTTGCTTTAAGTTTAAAAGATGATATCCTGACAGAAGGCTTGATGGATAGAAAAAAAGAAATAGAGGAATTAAAAAACCTAGACAACGCCAATCTATTATACGTAGCATTAACAAGAGCCGAAGATAGACTTTACATCAACTTAAAAAAGACCCCTAAAAGCACAAAGGTTTTCAAATACCCCAATCACCTTGAGCACATAATAAGCGACCATCCATCATTTGACAATGAGAATAACAGGCTCATTATTGGAGAGCGTGCAAAGAGAATTCAAAAAGAAGAAAAAACCACTATTGTCATCAAAAACAATGTGGAAACATACTCTAATTGGAGAGAAACACTTGAGTTAAGTATTTCTCCAAAAGCACAACAGGAAGATTATGACAAATTCTTGGAATTTGAGTGGGGAAAAGTAATTCATGAAATATTACAAACTGTAAATGAATTAAATGAACTTACCACTTCTTTCAATAAGTTCATGGCAAAAAATACCAACTGGCAAACTGAAAAAGATACACTTCAATCCATATTCAAGCGCTTTAGAGAAAATGAAGAAGTCCAAACTATATTTTCCACCCCTGTAGAAGTCTTATCAGAAAGAGCATTGATAAACAAACATGGAGAAGAATTAAGACCAGACAAGATTATCATTAAAAATGATAACATCTTATTAATAGATTTTAAAACTGGTACGCCTAAGAAAACTCATGTCAAACAAATTCAATCCTATCAAGCATCATTGCAAGATATCTTTAACAAACCCATTGAAATGTATTTAATATATTTGTCTCCAGATAAAACGATAGTTCAACATGTTTGATGAAATACGAGGAGACTTCAGAAATCAACCTAGGGTAAGCACTGTACTAGTACTTACAACAATTGTGCTTACAACACTTTTGTATATTGAACCAAGATTAGAAAGCATTTACGGTGTACACAACAATTATGGTGTCACTTTTCTTACAAGGATGACCGTTCCATTTTGTCATGGTTTTAACGTGCCTAGTGCTTTTACCAGCCTTGGCATAAATCTAGTTTTAATGTACCTCCTCGGCACATTTTTAGAAAAAATAATTGGCGGAAAAAGATTTCTTATTGTCTCCTTAGCTTCCTACATCCTTTACGTATTAATACATAGAAGCATGCTGCTAATTGGCAATGGATTTACCCCCATAATCATGACCTATTCCGGCATGATGTTCATCGTACTATTTGAAGGCAGATATGTAAAAACCAATACCGTTTTTGACGATTATTACAAAACACTTTGGGTCACCCAAATTGCGTGCTGGCTGCTACTACCCATTCTATTCTCTATTATTCCAATCTATTTTGACTCTAATTACAATGTTTACGAAAGAATACTCTATGGCAATGTCTCAAATGTTTCCTGTGGAATATTAGGAATAATACTAGGCTTCGTCTACCGAGGGCACATAAGAAAAAAACTGGTTCAACGAACGCGCAAAAAGTATATCAAACATGAAGGGATAGATAATTACGCATGGGTAATCGCACTTGGATTTCCACTTTTTATCCTTTTAAAGTTCTTCCTCTAGGAAATTAATTGAATAAAATGCTTGACACTGTAAAAATATACCTATATTTGCAGCCCTTAAAAATAAATAATTAATAATTATGTACGCAATTGTAGAGATAGCAGGGCAACAATTTAAAGTTGCAAAAGACCAACGCATTTTTGTACACCGTTTACAAGGAAATGAAGGGGACAAAGTTGAATTCAACAATGTTCTTTTGATTGACAACGGTGGAAAAGTTAATGTTGGCGCCCCAGCTGTAGAAGGTGCTTTCGTAAAAGCACAAATCGAACGTCATGTTCAAGGAGACAAAGTAATCGTTTTCAAAAAGAAAAGAAGAAAAGGTTACCAAAAATCTAACGGTCACAGACAAAAATTCACAGAAATTACTATTTCTGACATTTTAGCAAGTGGTGGTAAGAAGGTAGCAGCTCCAAAAAAAGAAGAAGCGAAAAAAGCAGCTCCTAAAAAAGAAGAAACTAAAGCAGCCCCAAAAGCAGCAGCTAAAAAATCTGAAGGAGATGACTTAACTAAAATAGAAGGTGTAGGACCAGCTATCATGAAAGCAATGGCTGAAGGTGGTTTAACTACATTTGCTGAAGTTGCTAAATCAACTCCAGAAGCAATTAAAGAAATTCTTTCTTCTAACTCTAGATTAGCAGGAAAAGATCCATCAACTTGGTGTCAGCAAGCAGAATTAGCTGCAGCAGGAAAATGGGATGAGTTAAAAACTTTGCAGGACCAACTTAACGGTGGAAAAGCTTAATATATATTAACTACTAAAAATTAAAAGAAAATGGCACATAAGAAAGCAGCATCAAGTTCTAAAAATGGTCGTGAATCTCATTCAAAAAGATTAGGAGTTAAGATCTTTGGTGGTCAAGGCGCTATCGCTGGAAACATCATTATTCGTCAAAGAGGTACTCAACATCACCCAGGTGAAAATGTTGGTATGGGTAAAGATCACACACTTTACGCTTTAACTGACGGAATTGTACAGTTTAGAAAGAAAGCAAACAATAGATCTTACGTTTCAATAGAGCCAATCTCTGAGTAAACTACCAAGACTATTAATAAAATTTAAAAACCTCGGCAGTACTGTCGGGGTTTTTTTGTTATTTTCACATCCCTAAACGAATAGGAGTTTTAATAAATTTACAGAACACATTTATTGCATTACAAATGTTAGAATTAAGCAGAATTAGAGAAGAAAAAGAGACTATTGCAGAAGGTCTAAAAATTAGAAACCTTGACGTAAAAAGTCAACTTGAAGAAGTTATTTCTTTGGACGAGAAAAGAAGAGAAACACAACAGCAAATGGAAAAAGATTTAGCTGAACTAAATTCTCTTGCAAAAAGTATTGGTGGTTTGTTCAAAGAAGGTAAAGTGGAAGAAGCCAACGCTTTAAAAACTCAAACAAGCAAACTAAAAGAGCAATCTTCACAACTTAAACTGTCTCTACAAGAAACTGAAGAAGCAATTAATAAAATTCTTCACACCATTCCTAATGTTCCTAATCCTATAGTTCCTAAAGGAAACTCAGACCAAGACAACGAAATTGTTTTTGAAAATGGTAATAAACCTGCACTACACGATAAAGCTGTGCCTCATTGGGAACTTATAAAAAAATATGACCTTGTTGATTTTGAGTTAGGTGTAAAAATTACTGGAGCTGGATTCCCGGTCTACAAAGGCAAAGGGGCTAGACTACAACGTGCTTTAATTAACTTCTTTCTTGATGAAGCCATTAATGCAGGTTATCAAGAGGTAATCCCTCCTCTTTTAGTAAATGCTGATTCAGGTTTTGGAACAGGACAATTGCCTGATAAAGATGGACAGATGTATCATGATGCACAAGACAACTTGTACCTCATCCCAACTGCAGAAGTTCCAATTACCAACATCTATAGAGACGTTATTCTTAATGAATCTCAATTCCCTATTAAAAATGTAGGTTATACTCCTTGTTTCAGAAGAGAAGCAGGTTCTTGGGGAAGTGACGTTAGAGGATTAAACAGATTACACCAATTTGACAAAGTGGAAATCGTTCAAGTAGTACATCCTGAAAAGAGTTACGAAACACTTGACCAAATGGTAGCTCATGTAAAAGGCTTATTAGACAAACTAGAATTGCCATACAGAGTAGCCAAATTATGTGGTGGAGACCTTGGTTTCACTTCTGCTCTGACTTTTGATATGGAAGTTTTTTCTGCAGCTCAAGAAAAATGGCTGGAGGTAAGTTCTATTAGCAACTTTGAAACTTTCCAAGCCAATAGACTGAAATTGAGATATAAATCTGAAGGTAATAAACCTCAGTTGGCTCATACACTAAACGGAAGTGCACTAGCTTTACCGAGAATATTGGCATCAATATTGGAAAATAATCAAACCGAAACAGGCATTAACATTCCTAAAGTTTTAGTACCTTATACCGGATTTGACAAGATATAAAATGAAAATTTCAAATATTACATATATCATTTTTCTAACGCTAACGCTGATTAGTTGCGGCAATCCCTATGAAAAAGAGATTAAAGAAGTTGAAGAATTACAAGTAATATTATCTGGTGTAAAATCTTCTTATGAAACCATTGAATTGGAAAAGGTTATATACGCTAAAGAAAATTATGCCAAAAACATGAAGCAAATAGAAAATCATCAAATCATAGATTCTACTGTGATTAATGTTGACAATCTACTTGACTTTTACAAAGGGGTAAAACAAAGCGCTAAAGGTTTTGAAGATGACTACAAAATGATTGGTGAAAAAATCGAATTTGTAGACCATCAATTAACCACCTTAAAAAATGATCTGGAAAACAACATTGACCTGAAAGATAGTATTGATATTTTCATCAGTAATGAAACGAAAAACATAGAAATTCTGCAGAAAAATATTGGTACTATGATGTATAATTATGACTACGTCATCAATGTTCATGATTCTATAACTTCAAAAGTTCAATCACTTTTATTACAAAATGTGGAGTAAACTCAAAATAGCAGCTTTTTTCTTATTTATCACTTCCAGCCAGTTGATAAATGCTCAATCCGACATGGATAGAAAATTGGCTATGAGTTATTATGGTGACGGTGTCTATGACAAAGCTGTAATTTACTTTGAAAAAATATACAAAGAAGATCCTTCTATCAATGTTTTTGAGCCATACTTCAAAAGTTTACTAGCTATAGAAGATTTTAAAACTGCTGAGAAAATTTGCAAAAAACAAATCAAAAACAATAGTGACAATTTAACGCTACAAGTGTATGCTGGAAAAGTTTTGGCCCTTCAAGGTGAAGATGATAAAGCAGAAAAAGTATTTCAGGCAGCAATAGGAGAAATTGGAAAAAATACACCTCACAAAGAAATCAGTAAACTGGCTTCTGCTTTTGAACGTGAAAACATGCTCGACTATTCCTTAGCAGTCTATCAAACGGCCAATAAATATGCTGCCACTAGTAGCATGTACAATAGAAACATTGCCATGCTGTACGGTAGGCAAGGAAAATTTGAAATGATGATTAGTTCCTTGATTGACATCATAGATGAAGATCCTAGATATTTAGTCAGTATTCAAAGTTCATTAAGTAGTAGCATTGATTTTAAGGATGACCCAAAGAAAGTGGACATGCTTAAAACCGAACTAGTTAAACGCTCTCAAGCCAACCCTAACAAAACTATTTATAATGAATTATTGGCTTGGGTATACATGCTAACTGAAAATTATAATGGTGCGTTTATTCAACTCAAAGCAATTGACAAAAAACAAAATAATGATGGTAGTTTAATTGAAGATTTGGGAATTACTTGCATTAACAATGAGAAGTATGAAGATGCTGTTAGATGCTTTGATTATGTCATAGATTTAGGTCCAAGTAAACCTTATTATAGAGAAGCGAAGATTTACAAATTGTCTGCGCTGAAAAAGAAAATAATAGAAAGCGGAAAGTACACACAGGATGAATTGTTGACGCTTAAAGGCAATTATGAAACATCATTAAACAATCTAGGAAAGACCTCTTACACCATTGATCTGATAAGAGAATTAGCTCATCTGGAAGGATATTACCTCAACAATCCTGAAAGAGCTATCGCATTACTGGAAGAAACCAAAAGCATTGGTGGAGTGAGTAGAAAAACTGCATCGGAAATAAAAGTAGAGTTAGGAGATTTTATGGTCATTGCAGATAGAATCTGGGATGCTTCTCTCCTATTCATGCAAGTAGAAAAAGAACTCAAAGAAGATAAAATTGGTCACTTAGCTAAATTCAAAGCAGCCCAAGTATTTTATTATGCTGGAGATTTTGATTTTGCACAAGGTCAATTGGATGTTTTAAAAACCTCCACTTCAAAATTGATTGCCAATGATGCCATGGAATTATCTATGCTTATCACAGATAATTACAACATGGACACTACACAAATTACCATGAGAATGTATGCTGCAGCAGACCTTTTAATTAAACAACATAAATACGCAGAGGCCACTGCTACTTTTGATAGTATCTCATCCATGTTTGCCTACCACACACTCAATGATGAGATTCTTTGGAAAAAAAGCGAAATGGCATTGGCTCAGCAAAATACTACTGAAGCAATTGGATACTTAGAGGAGATAGTCAATAATTATGGAACGGATATTTTAGCAGATAATGCTGTGATGAAACTAGCTCAAATCTATGACAAACTCTTAGACAATCCCGAAAAAGCAAAAGAATACTACAAGAAAATTCTATTTGATTTTAAAGGAAGTTTATTTGGTGTTGAAGCTAGAAAAAGATTTAGAGAAATTGGTGGTTCTAGCGGTGACAAGGTTATTCAAGGACCTACTATCACTCCTTAGTAGCATTACTACACCCTCTATTTATAATTCTATTTAAAATAAAAGACCCCTATGAACATTTTCCTTCGTATCATCGCATTAATATTATTAACTTCTTGCTCAGAAGAAGTAGCACAAACGGAAACATCTACCGAAGTAGATACAGTGACAGTAGCAATTGAAGAAACAACAGTAGAAACAATTATAGCTACACCTATTGAACAAACTGATAGCCTAGTTGCTTTTCTTATTTTTGGAGAACAAGCACCAGTAGGTTATTTAGATAGTGAAAACCCAATAACTGAGCAGTATGGCTTCAAACTTAAAAGAATTACTGGCTGTCAGGTAGATCCCGAATTATTAAAAAATTCATTGGCTCAAAACAACCAATCTTTGCAACTCATGAATGAAAAGTATGGTGAGCAATGGATGAATGATTTTGAAAATTCGTCCAATTTCAAATTGGCCATTCCGTTTTAAGAACGGTAATAAAGTTGCCCTTTCATCAACAATGCTCTGTTGACCAATAACTTATTCTAAGTTAAAGACTTCTCATTTCTTATTTATCTTTATTCATTGAAATGTCATTTAGAGCAAAACCCATATCAAAATTATATTATAGCATCGGTGAGGTGGCTAAGATGTTTGACGTCAACACGTCATTGATACGTTTTTGGGAAAAAGAATTTGACATCATCAAACCTCACAAAAATAAGAAAGGTAACAGAATGTTTACCAAAGAAGATGTAGATAATTTTCACCTTATTTTTCATCTAGTTAAAGAAAGAGGCTTCACGCTACAAGGAGCCAAAGACAAAATCAAAGGCAACAAAGAGGAAGCAATTCAAACGCTAGAAATTGTTCAAAAATTAGAAAAAGTACGCGAATTTCTCCTAGAAGTTAAAAACGCGATATAATCATTGCCTACCCTTTTCTTTTATTATTACCTTTATGCCAAGTATAGAAATTATGGCATTAGTTTACGTTACCAGAAGAGAAAGATTTAACGCAGCTCACCAAATGCGCAACCCTAATTGGAGTGATGAAAAAAACGAAGCGGTTTTTGGAAAATGCAGCAATAAAAACTGGCATGGACATAATTATGAACTGTTCGTTACCGTGGCAGGAGAGCCAAATCCAGATACCGGATATTGCGTTGATCTCAAAAAAGTAAGTGACATTGTCAAAGAATTTGTCACAGAAGAATTAGACCACAAAAACATCAACTTGGATGTTCCTTTCATGAAAGACAAATTGGCAAGTACCGAAATATTAACCATTGAAATTTGGAAAATATTAGCACCACATATTGCTAAATTAGGTGCCAACTTATACGAAGTAAAACTCTATGAGTCTGAAAATAATTTTGTTGCCTATCGTGGAGAATAAAGCTATATGTATTCACAAAAATTAACTTTATCTTTGTGGCTATAACACTAGGCTTTAGTTAACTTTGTTATAAACAATTTGAACAAAACAATAAAAGAATTATGAGTATCATGAAAAGTTCAAATCCCGTTCTAGGTGATGGGATTTTAGACAAAGATTTTATCATTACTAACGAAGGTACCATGTCTGTAAATGGTGCAGTAAACAAAACTTTCATTTTTGTAATTATCCTGATGGCAGCGGCTACATTTGGTTATAACTTAGCGTTAACCAATAGCCTTCCTACTCCTTTGTTGTTTGGAGGTGTTTTTCTAGCTATAGGACTTGCCTTTGGCGCATACTTCAAACCACAATATGCCATGTATTTTGGTGCTGGCTACTGTATTGTTGAAGGTATTGTTGTAGGAGCAATTTCTGCCATGTATAGTGTTTTGTACCCAGGTATCATCGTACAAGCGTTAGTGCTCACTGGAGCAGTATTGGCTGCAATGCTCTTCTTATTTAAAGCAAAAATTATAACTGTTACAGATAAATTCAGATCCATCATTATGATGGCTACAGGTGGAATTGCTATTTTCTATTTGGTGGCACTAGGTCTAGGTATGTTTGGTATCCAAATTCCATTATTACATAGTAATGGCCCAATGGGAATCGGATTCAGTGTTATCGTTACTGTACTTGCTGCTTTGAATTTGCTACTAGACTTTGACTTCATTGAAAAAGGAGCGCAAAGAGGACTTCCAAAACACATGGAATGGTATGGAGCCTTTGGATTAATTGTAACTTTGGTATGGCTATACCTCGAAATATTAAGATTATTATCAAAATTAAAAGACTAAATTATATATGAAAGCATTCGTTTTCCCTGGTCAAGGGGCACAATTTGTAGGGATGGGTAAAGACCTTTATGAAGGTTCTGTTGTTGCCAAAGATATGTTTGAAAAAGCCAACGAAATTCTTGGATTTAGAATCACTGACATCATGTTTGATGGAACTGATGAAGAATTAAGAGAAACGAAAGTTACACAACCTGCTATCTTTTTACATTCTGTTATTTTGGCCAAAGTAATTGGTGACGATTTTAAACCAGCAATGTCTGCGGGACACTCATTGGGTGAATTTTCTGCATTGGTGGCTTGTGGTGCAATGAACTTTGAAGATGGTTTAAAATTAGTTTCTGCCAGAGCATTAGCCATGCAAGCAGCGTGTGAAGCAGAACCATCTACAATGGCTGCTATCCTAGGACTGGAGGACGAAAAAGTAGAAGAAATTTGCGCTGCTATCGATGCAGTAGTTGTTCCGGCTAACTATAACTGCCCAGGACAATTAGTAATATCTGGTAGCATTGAAGGCATCAACGAAGCTTGTGAAAAAATGACTGAAGCTGGTGCCAAAAGAGCTATTGTTCTTCAGGTTGGTGGAGCATTCCATTCTCCGCTTATGGAACCTGCTAGACAATCACTTGCCGAAGCAATTGCCAATACCGAAATAGTAGAGCCAATCTGCCCAGTATATCAAAATGTAACTGCCAAAGGTGTTAAAAATCCGACAGAAATTAAGGAAAATTTAATTGCACAATTAACTGCTCCCGTAAGATGGACACAAACCATGAATCAAATGATTGCGGATGGCTGTGAAGAAGTAGTAGAAGTAGGACCTGGTAAAGTACTTCAAGGACTTTTCAAAAAAGTAGATAGAAAATTCCCTACTAGCAGTGCAGCAATTGCATAAAAGAAATAAAAATCTTTAATCAAAAAAAAGACCTCAAATTGAGGTCTTTTTTTTTACTCCAAACTAACTAACTAACTAACTAACTAACTAACTAACTAACTAACTAACTAACATCCAACACCAAACATCTAAAATCTAACTTCCAGTATCTAGCATCTAGTATCTAGCGTCTAGCATCTAGCGTCTAGCATCTAGCGTCTAGCGTCTAGCATCTAGCGTCTAGCATCTAGCGTCTAGCATCTAGCATCTAGCATCTAGCGTCTACCCCCCAACCTTACAACAATGTAGAAGGACAAACATAAGGTGAGATATTAAAATCACCCACTTCTTTAATTTGGCTAAAACCGCCATTCACATCTATCAAGTTGTTATATCCCAAAGACTTTAGAATACTTACAAATATCATAGATCTGTATCCACCTGCACAATGCACATAATACGTCTTGTCTTTATCTATTTCTGCTAAATGCTCATTCCAATAATCTAATGGAAGATTCTGTGCACCAATGATATGCTCACTGTCAAATTCACTTTTCTTTCTTACGTCCAAAATATTGGAAGAAGGGACTTTCAATAATTCATTTGGTGTGACATACTGCAATTCTTCTACTTTTTTACCTGCAGCCTTCCATTGCTCCATTCCTCCTTTTAAATATCCTTTGGCATTGTCAAAACCAATTCTCGCTAATCTGATAGCTACCTCTTCTTCTCTTCCTGGATCTGCCACAATCAAAAGTGGTGTTTTCACATCTTTATAAATCACGCCTACCCAATTGGCAAAACTTCCATCTATACCAATGTTATAGGCACCTGCAATATGTCCTTTTGCAAAATCCACTCCTGCTCTTGTGTCCAGAATTTTTACATTTTCATCCTTGGCAATTGCCTCAAACTCTTCTACACTCAATGCTTTGGTTCCTTGATTTACCACATCATCTATTGACTCGTATCCGCCTATGTTCATCAACACATTATCTGGGAAATATCCCGGAGGTGGGGTCAACCCTGTTAGGATTTCTTTGATAAATTCTTCTCTTGTCAATGCAGGATTCAAAGCATAATTGGTCTTCTTTTGATTACCCAAAGTGTCTGTAGTTTCTTTACTCATGTTCTTACCGCAAGCACTTCCTGCTCCATGACCAGGGTATACAATGATATCATCATTCAGTGGCATGATTTTATTTCTCAAGGAATCATATAACATTGATGCCAATTTATCTTGTGTCAACTCTGCTATGACTTTTTGTGCCAAATCTGGTCTACCCACATCTCCTATAAATAAAGTATCTCCCGTAAACAAGGAAGTTTCTTTTCCTGCCTCATCTGTCAATAGGTAGCAACTGCTTTCTGTAGTATGACCAGGTGTATGAATCAATTTTATGGTGGCATTCCCCAATTTAAACTCTTGATTATCCTCAGCCACTAGTACGTCATAGCCTGTTTTCATAGTAGTAGGTCCTATCACAATGGTAGCACCAGTTTTCTTTGCTAAATCTACGTGACCACTTACAAAATCGGCATGAAAGTGTGTTTCAAAAACATATTTAATCTTTGCTCCACGCTCATTTGCCATGTCAATGTATGGTTGAACTTCTCTCAAAGGGTCAATAATTGCCGCTTCTCCATTGCTTTCTATATAGTAAGCACCTTGTGCTAAACATCCTGTATATATTTGCTCTATTTTCATAATAATTGTGTTTTTATATTTCTACTTACAAATTTAGAACATACCCATCTTACTACCAGTAACTTATATTACACAGAATTCTGACCAAAATCATTTTTTAAGTCAGTGAGAATCATTATAAAAGAAAAAACCACTGCAGCCTTAAACTACAGTGGTTCACTTCAATTAATAATCTATTTATTGCTTACAACTGCTCAAATATCAATGACCTGATTTCACTCAATTTCCAATCCTTGATAAGCTTACCATCTTTGTAAACTGTTTGCAACATCCCTTGCGCTTCCTCTTCTTTAGTTGCGCTATCCGTCATACCAGTTACTACATTGTTTTCACCATCTATTCTCAACATCCCTTTGGCAGACTTCTTAGTGCCATCATCTGTTTTAGGGTTCTTGAAAATTTCCCTTCCTTCGCCATTCACTTCTCCGTAAGTTGCTTTCATGGCAAAACCAAATGTATCTCTAGTGACATACTGATAGGTATATGAACCTATCCCAAAGACAACATTGGTAGACGCAAATCCTGCTTTCTCTAATCGTTCACAAATGGTAGTACATCTTTCTATGGTAATACTATCACCGTAAATCAATCCAATGTGCGAATCTAACAACTTGTACCCTTTGTCAGAAACAGTTCCTCCAAACGTCTCCCAAAGCAACTGAACAGAACCTTTGTGCGCTGGACTTCCCTCTGGCGCAGAAGGATCTCCGCAAATAATCAAAATAGGATCGCCACTATCAGGTCTGATGACTACTTTTCCATATCTGGCTAGAATGTCTTCTTTCAATTGTGGCAAGAATGAGGTCATCACTTCCCAATAATCCCAAGTGTCTGAAACAATACTTACTATTCCCGCTGGATAAACATCTTTAATCAATCTTTTGAAGGTATTGATTTCTCCATCTTCTGTCCCCATACACATCACACTGTGCTCTGTTGCGGCCACACTTCCTCCTACCAATTCTTTGTCTGAGTCTGCATTATAATAAGTCTCCAAAAAGTCTATTGCTGGAATGGTATCTGTCCCTGTAAAACTCAACAGGTGTGCTGCACCACTCATCATAGCTGCTTCCATTCCTGCCATTCCTCTAAAAGAGAAATCGTGCCCTTGCCATTGCACCGCTTCTGCTGGTCCTCCAGTCATGTTTACATATTTGTTCAAAATTTTACGGTATTGAAATGCAGTGGTAGCACTCGTACAAGGCATCCACATGATACAAGACATGATGGTCTCCAAGAAATTGGTCAACCAGAAAAATTCTGGCTTCGTATTTTTTACAGTAAACATCGCTACTCTGATAGGTACCAAGATTCCTTCTGGCAATGCTTTGATTTCAATGGGCATGTATCCTAAATCATGCAAGGCTTCTACGTGCTCATAAGTAATGGCATCTGGCCCTAAATAATTAGTGATTCTTCTTTTGTACTCTTTG
>JBFHGR010000011.1:0-45956 GCA_041583015.1 Parvicella sp.
GATGTGTGGAACAACCTCACTCAAAAAATGGGGTACTGGGTAGATATGGAAGACCCATACATCACCTATGAAAACAAATACATCGAATCTGTTTGGTGGTTGTTAGGTGAAATCTACAACAAAGATTTAATTTACAAAGGATACACCATCCAACCGTACTCTCCTAAAGCAGGAACAGGTCTTTCTTCGCATGAAATTAACCAACCGGGTTGTTACCAAGATGTAAAAGATACTACTGTTGTAGCACAGTTCAAAACTAAACCCAATGATGTCCTTCCAGAAGGAACTTTCTTAACTGCTTGGACTACCACTCCTTGGACATTACCTTCTAATACAGCACTTTGTGTAGGTCCAAAAATTGAATATGTATTGGTAGAAACATTCAATCAATATACATTTGAGAAAATGTATATTGTTATGGCCAAAAATTTGGTTGGCAAGCAATTGAATGGTAAATACATCGCTGAAGATGATGAAAATCAAATAGCAGATTACTCAAGTGATAAAAAGAAGATTCCTTTTAAAATTATTAAAGAATTTGTAGGGAAAGATCTTGTTGGTATTCAGTATGAGCAATTAATGCCTTATACATTGCCAGCAGAGTCACCAGAAAAAGCATTCCAAGTGATTAGCGGGGATTTTGTTACCACAGAAGACGGAACGGGTATCGTGCACATCGCACCTACATTTGGAGCAGATGATGCCATGGTGGCCAAAGCAGCTGGTGTACCACCAATGTTGATTGATGACGGTGATGGTAATATGGTACCATTGGTAGACTTGCAAGGTAAGTTCAGACCAGAATTGGGTGAGTTTGCTGGCAAATATGTCAAAAACGAATACTATGATGAGGGTACTGCGCCTGAAAGATCAATAGACGTAGAGATTGCCATCAAATTAAAAGAAGAGAATAGAGCCTTTAAGGTAGAGAAATATGAGCACAGTTACCCACATTGCTGGAGAACTGACAAACCTATCTTGTACTATCCTTTGGATTCTTGGTTTATCAAGATTTCTGAGGTGAAAGATAGAATGCACGAATTGAACAAAACCATCAATTGGAAGCCAGAATCTACCGGTACAGGAAGATTTGGAAATTGGTTGGAAAATGCCAATGACTGGAACTTATCTAGATCTAGATTTTGGGGTATTCCAATTCCTATCTGGAGAACAGAAGATGGTAAGGAAGCTACCTGTATTTCTTCAGTTGCTCAATTAAAAGCAGAATGTGAGAAAGCAGTGGCTGCAGGTTTCATGAAAGAAAACCCTTTGGCTCAATTTGAGGAAGGGAACATGAGTGAAGAGAATTATAATGTGTTTGACTTACATAAAAATTATGTGGATGAGATTACATTGGTTGCTGAGTCTGGTAAACCAATGACACGTGAAGCAGATTTGATTGATGTATGGTTTGATTCTGGTTCAATGCCAGTTGCACAACATCACTACCCTTTTGAAAACAAGGATTTGATAGACAACAAAGGTTTTGGAGTGGCAGACTTTATCGCAGAGGGAGTAGATCAAACAAGAGGTTGGTTCTATACCTTACACGCCATTGCTACAATGGTTTTTGATAGAGTAGCCTACAAAAATGTTGTCTCCAACGGTCTGGTATTAGATAAAAATGGTCAGAAAATGTCTAAACGTCTAGGTAATGGAGTTGATCCATTTGAGACTTTAGAAAAGTTTGGTCCTGATGCTACTAGATGGTACATGATTACCAATGCACAGCCTTGGGATAATCTTAAGTTTGATGTTGAGGGAATAAAAGAAGTGCAAAGAAAGTTCTTCGGTACAATTTACAACACCTACAACGGCTTCTTAGCGGTATATGCTAATATTGATAACTTCACCTATTCTGAACCTGAAATCGCTATCGCAGATAGACCAGAAATAGATAGATGGGTATTATCAAGATTAAACTCTTTGATGATTGAAGTGAAGAACGCTTTTGAAGAATATGAACCAACTAAAGCGGGAAGAGCTATTCAGAACTTTGTAAATGATGAATTGAGTAATTGGTACGTGAGATTGTGTAGAAGAAGATTCTGGAGAGGTGATTATACAGAAGATAAGGTTTCTGCTTACCAAACCTTATACACTTGCTTGGAGAAAGTAGCGATCATGTCTTCCCCAATTGCACCATTTTTCTTTGATAAATTATTCTGTGACTTAAATGATGTAACCGGTAGAATGGATGCAAAATCTGTGCACCTTGCTGACTTCCCAGAAGCAGACTTGTCTATCATCGATAAAGATTTGGAATACAAAATGGATTTAGCACAACGTGCAAGTTCGTTGGTGTTGAGTCTTCGTAAAAGAGAAAAACTGAAAGTTCGTCAACCATTACAGAAAGTAATGATCCCGGTGTTGGATAAGAAAATGCTTGGCGCTATTGAAGCAGTAAAAGATCTAATATTGTCTGAAGTAAATGTGAAAGAACTAAACATTATTGAAGATACATCGGGTATTTTAGTGAAAAAAGTGAAACCAAATTTCAAAACCATCGGTAAGAAATATGGGCAGCAGATGAAAGGTATAATGGCTGCAGTAAAAACATTTACACAAAATGATATTGCAGCGTTGGAGAAAAATGCTGGATGGCAAACAGTTATTGATGGTGTTGATGTTCAGTTAGATATAGAAGATTTTGAGATATTAACAGAAGATATTCCAGGTTGGTTAGTGGCAAGTGAAGGAAATCTTACAGTAGCATTGGATGTTACCATGAATCCTCCTTTGGTAGAAGAAGGTATAGCAAGAGAGTTTGTTAATCGTATTCAAAACATCCGAAAAGAAAGCGGGCTGGAAGTAACAGATAGAATTTTATTAACAATCAAATCAGATGATAGAATAAATGATGCTATCAAAAACAATTTGGATTATATTTGTTCGGAAACATTGGCAGATAAATTGGATTTAGCTGATGTGTTAAGCGAAAATAAAACATTAGTAGAAATAGATGCTGATATTAATTCAGAAATTGAAGTAGTAAAAGCAAACTAACAATTAAGCGCTATGGCGGAAAAAGAAAAAAATAGATTCAGTGATGCTGAATTAGAGGAATTTAGAGAAATCATCAACAAGAAACTAGCGGATGCTAGAGAAGATTACGAAATGTTGAAAGGTTCTTTAACGCATAAAGATGATCATGGTACAGATGATACAGGTCGTTCATTCAATATGATGGAAGACGGTTCCGAAACATTGATGAGAGAAGAGATGGCTAATTTGGCTAATCGTAAAGAAAAGTTTATCAAGAACTTGGAAATGGCGTTAGTCAGAATTGAAAATAAAACTTACGGAGTTTGTAGAACTACTGGTAAGTTAATCAATAAAGATAGATTAAAACTAGTTCCTCATGCTACATTGAGTATTGAGGCTAAAAACATGCAATAAAAAGCAATAAAAAAATAAAAGAACGGTTCTGTCAATGTACAGAGTCGTTCTTTGTTTATATAAATTTTTCGTATTCATGCGCACTGCACTCATTACCGTATTCCTAACTTTATTTATTGACCAGTTTACCAAACTTTGGGTTAAGTCACACGCTATTTTGGGTGAATTAATCTATAGCAAGGGTATCTTAAATATACACTTCATTGAAAACGAAGGAATGGCTTTTGGTTGGTCACTTGGAGGTGTTTGGGGGAAACTATTGCTTAGCTCATTTAGGGTAGTCGCCATCATTGTGATTGGTTTTATAATTAGAAACCTGATTGAAAACAAAGCGCATAAAGGACTTGTCTTATCTGTGGCGCTAGTGTTTGCTGGAGCCCTTGGAAATCTTTTAGATAGCGCCTTCTACGGATTAATGTTTGAAGATAGTTTGCATCATGTAGCACAATTTATGCCTGAAGGTGGTGGTTATGCTGGTTTCTTAATGGGCAACGTGGTCGATATGATTCACATAGAGTTTTATTGGCCTGAATTCATGCCTTTTGGATTTGGAGGTGAAGAAGTGTTTCCACCTATTTTTAATGTGGCCGATATGGCTGTTTCTGGAGGGGTGATTACAATGTTGGTTTTCAATAAGAAGTTCTTCGGAACAGGAAAAGGAGATTTTAGCGTTTTTAAAAGACAATCAAAATCTATTGAGGCATGAAATTACCAATAAGATTAGGATTACTAGGTGCAGGTATTTATATCGTATTAGAATTAATTTTACTTGTTACAGGACTTAACACTAGCAGAGAGGTTATAGTTCTTTCTCTTGGTGCTAATACACTTATCTTGTTGCTAATTGTTGCCTTTTCTATTTTAATTAATTTTAATAGAAATAAAAAGGGTGGATTAAGCATGATTGTGGATTTAAAAATGGGTATCACAGCTTCAGCTATTTATTCTGTTATAATTTCAAGTTTTCTATTCTTATATTTTTCAGTGTTAGATCCTTCATATCCTGAAATGCGTAAACAACAGATTATTTCTGGTATGCAAAATCAAGAAGCAATTGATGAATTAAACAAAAGTATGGAGGCTAATCCAGATAATTTTGCTGGTAAATCTTCTGATGATATTCAGGAAATGAATTACAACAATGTGGAACACATGCTGAGTGCTAAAACAGTGTTTCCCCTTGCCTTGTTCTCACTATTCTTTCTTGGTATGATATACTCCTTTTTTGTGATGGCTTTTAATAGGATGATTTTATCCAAACTTTAGTAGCGTTAGGATCTTAGACGTTCTAGCTTATTCATATTCAAACGTTAATCTAACGTTGCAAAATCCAATTTTGAAGTATGTTGTTCTCAGGTTTTTGGAAAATGTAATAAGCATCGTCTTTATCCAAAGTGTTAGTTACCTCCAAACACCAAACAATGAATCTCCTAGTTCAATAAAGTCAACACCATTAAAGTTTCCACTACTCATCATTAGTAAATTGCTGTTGTCCCAATTTCTATCTTTTAAAGTTGCGATTAATTTCTCCGAATTATTAAATACAGTGACATTACTAGAATTGAATGCTTGCTGAATTTCTTCTGGGCTTATTGGGTCTAATCTCTTGTGCGCAATGGTTTCTGGGCTATAGTAAATATATGCTTCATCTGCAGTTTCCATAGAACCATCATATTGTGCCAAGAAATCTTTATTCAAACTACTAAAAGTATGTAATTCCATACACGCAATAAGTGTTCTATTGGGGAATTGTTTTTTTAGTGCTTGTGTGGTGGCTTTCAGCTTTGAAGGAGAATGAGCAAAATCTTTATACATGACATTATCTTTAGTCCTCTTGACTAATTCTAGTCGCTTTGAAGCTCCTTTAAACGACTGTATTGAGTTGTAAAATGCTTCTTTGGATAATCCTAATTGCAGACATACATTCAATGCTCCAGATAAGTTTTGAAGGTTGTGGTTCCCAAAAATTTCCAAGGCATATTCCTTTCCATCATCTTGTAGATAGGTGATGCCGTTTTCAATCCTATGTGGATGTGTGATGTAAGGTATTCGTTTAATGTCAGAACGAGACTTAGTACATACGTTTTTAACATTTTCATCTAATTCACAATAGATAATAGAACCATTTGGCTCAATCAAATCTACAAATGTTTGAAATTGTTCTACGTAGTTTTCGAACGTGGGGAATACATTAATATGATCCCAAGCAATACCGCTCATTAATGCAATGTTGGGTCTATATAAATGAAATTTAGGTCTTCTATCAATTGGCGAAGAAAGGTATTCATCACCTTCCACAACGGCAATCTTAGCCGTTTTTGTCAATTTCACCATACACTCAAAACCTTCTAGTTGAGCGCCAACCATATAATCATGCTCTATGTTGTTGTCGTTTAGCACATGAAGTATCATGGAAGTGATGGAGGTTTTACCATGACTACCTCCAATTACCACTCTAGTCTTATCCTTCGTTTGCTCATAAATATATTCTGGATAAGAAAAAATTGGCAAACCAAGTTCTTGCGCTTTTAGCAATTCTGGATTATCTGCTCTGGCATGCATGCCTAGAATGACAGCGTCTAGGCTGTTATCTATTTTTGAAACATCCCATCCTATGCTCTCAGGTAGAAGTCCGTATTTAAGTAATCTTCCTTTGGAAGGTTCAAATATTTCGTCATCAGAACCGGTAACTTCTTCTCCTTTTAAATGTAATGCAATGGCTAAATTGTGCATGGCGCTTCCGCCAATTGCTATAAAGTGAACTTTCATAATCTTAGTTTGAATGACTAAGATAAGAGGAAACAGGTTTGATTTAAACCAGTGAAATTTAAATTATGCACCTGAAAATGTTGGAGATTGCTTCTTTAGAAATTTTCGCAAGTTACTTTTAACTTTTCTATAAATTCTTTTTCAGTAAAAACACTATCACTAATTGCTTTTTCAAAACTATCATTGAGCATTTTAGTTTGAGACTTTAGTTGATCTATTGTTTCTTTATCTCCTTTTGCAGCTTCTTTCTCATTGCTTATTTGACATGCGCAATCCACAGCGTTGTCTATTGTGTCAAACGAACATTCTCTCTTTTCTGAGCATGAAGAAAGTAATATTAAAATCGGTATTAAAAGAATTTTTTTCATTTATGTTGAATTAAAAAAAAAAGGAGAACAAAATTTGCTCTCCTTTTAAGTATGGATAACCACGAATTATTTTTCGCAAGTCTCATTAATGATTTTTTCAACATCATTTTCACTGTAGTCACCAGCTTCCATGTGTTTTTCAGCCTCTTTTTTAAAGGCTTTCATTTCATCTTTTAGTTTGCCTTTCTTTTCATCATCGCCAGCTTCTTTTGCAGCATCTAATTCAGCGTCTAATTCACAATAACATTTTGCAGCACCTTCTGCAGTAGATGGGTCACAAGATTCACCAGAACAACTTGCTAGAAACAAACAAATTGCTGGGATGGTAAATAATAATTTTTTCATAATTGTTCTTTTTAAATATATGCGAATATAAAAATGATTTTTTTAATATGTAAATTTCAACTGAAATAAAGCAACTATTTGATTATTAACTCGTCAAAGTATAACTTTGACATCATAATTTAAAATTAACTCATGTAGTTTTAAATTTAGAATAGAAGAGTTACTTATTAATTAAAAAGTTAAAATGAAATTGAAGTCATTAATTATTGGAGGAATGTTAGCGGTATTTGCTTTGGGGTTTATAGCTGCAAAAAGTGTTGGGACAAAATCTAAAGTAGGATATATTAATACAAATGAACTTTGGTCATTGATGCCGGAGAAAAGTGAAGCAGATGAGAAACTCAAGAAAATGGAGGCGGAAATGGTTGCTTTTTTACAGGAAGAACAAAAAACTTTAAAAGAAGGTGTTATTGCTTTTCAAAGAGATAGCGCTGATATGTCAGATTTAGTTAAGAATCAAACGTATCAAAAGTTGGTTACACAGCAAGAAAATTTACAAAAATTACCAGAAGAAGCAAATAAAGAATTGGCGGCAAAGCAAGAAGAGTTATACGAACCAATCAGAGAAAAAATGCAAAATGCCATAGATAAGGTTGCAGAAGAGAATGGATATGATTACATCTTAGATGCCGCTTTTGGAAATATTGTTTTTAGTAAGAATAAAGGAGATAATATATTGCCTTTGGTTAAAGTTAAACTGGAATTGAAGTGATGATTAAGGGTTTGGAAGACAAGGTTTAAAAGAGAGGTGTGATTGTTTGAAAGATGATTAGTTCATTTAGTCCAAACATTGTGGTTTTCCGTTTTTCTTTTAATTAACTTTAATGGAGCATAAAACATTTAATACCGTAAATAAATGAAAATATTTGGATTATTTATATCGTCAATTATTACGCTTGTCTCTGTGAGTGCGCAGAACAATGCTTTAGTAATAAACGACAATGCCTACGTAGTATTAAATGGCGGCACTTCTGGTAATGAAGCAGTTTTGGTTGTAAACCAATCCAATCCTGCGGGAATTATTACATCTGGCTCAGGTGGTAATATAATAACGGATGGAGAGTTTGATTATGTAAAGTGGAATATACAAACTGGATCAGGAAATTATTCAGTTCCTTTTACTACGGATAATTCAAACGTTAAAATTCCTTTATCCATTAATGTGACAAGCGCTGGAACTGGAACGGGATATTTAGCGCTCTCTACATGGGAAGTTTCAACAGGCGTTGCTTCTAATAATATGCCATATCCTTCGGAGGTGGTTCATATGGCTGGAGCCAATGGGCAAGCAGATGTTTCTGAATATGTTGTGGATAGATTTTGGATAATGGACGTAAATGATCCATTAGGAACAGGAGAAACTTTCGGTACAGAGCCTGTGGCAACCTATAGTTTTGGGTTTAATCCTTCAATAGATGAGACAGGTGGGAGTAATGCACTTGCGGTTATGAATCTTGGAGCACAAAGATATAACGGAGCAACAGATAAGTGGCATGGATGGTTTTCTGGAACTCCTGCTGTGGCTAATGCTATTTGGGGAACTAGTAATGGAACAAGTGTCTCTGGTGTAGCTCCAGTTGGGCCATGGTATAGAACATGGACTTTAGCTGATATTAGCGAACCATTGCCGGTAGAATTAACTTATTTTGAGGCCAATTGTGATGATAAAGGTGTTGTTTTGAATTGGGAAACGGCATCAGAGTTGAATAATGATTATTTTGAAGTGCAAAAAAGTGAGGACGGTGTTGCATTTGATGTGTTGGCAATAATTCAAGCTAATGGAACTTCAAGTTCTAATACGCAATATGCTTATGTAGACCCTACTGGGACCATGTCTGGCGCTTTTTATAGAATTTCTCAAGTGGATTTGGATGGAAACTCCAAGGAATATGAAGCGGTGAAAGTGAATCCTTGCTTTGCAAATGATAACCTGACGGTATTTGCAGGAATGGAAGGTGAAGTTGTAATCGAATTAGAAACCTTAAAGAATGAAGATTACTCAGTTGTAATCTATGATGCTATAGGAAAGCAGATAGGATCTACTGTGGTTATTTCTGCCGAAGAAGGTGGAAATAGATTCAGTATCCAAAATAATGACCTAGCTTTTGGAAGTTATCTTGTGACATTGAGAAGTGAAACAAAAATCCTATCAAGAAAGGTAGTATTGAAGTGAAAATTACCCCGTCATTCTTGACGAAATAAATATCAGATTATGAAATGTAAAGTAACTATAATTGCCGCAATAGTTTTTGTGTCTGCTTCGGCTTACGCACAAAACGTAGGAATAAATAGTACAGGAGCAAATCCTAATAATTCCGCAATGCTAGATGTCGTTTCGTCTAATAAAGGAATGCTGGTTCCACGTGTTCAACTTACAGCTACTAATGCCCCAGCACCTATAACATCACCTGCCACATCATTGTTGATCTATAATATTGCAGCAGCAGGAGGAGGATCTACTGCAGTTACACCAGGATATTACTATAATGCTGGTACTGCTGGTGCTCCTAATTGGAAGCGTATATCTACAGATGGTGATCATTGGAAAATTGATGGAAATTCAGGAACAGTAGCAGGTACTAATTTTTTGGGGACTACAGATGCACAGCATTTAGATTTTAGAACAAATAATACCAACAAGATGCGCATCATGAATTCTACCTATCCAACAATTGGTATTGGTACATCGTTTCCAGTAACAAATCTTTCGGGAAATTCAGCAGTTTTGCATGTTCACGATGGTGGAGCGTCTGTTGGATCACAACTGATTTTAAGTACACATGCTACCACTAATAATAGCAGAGTTGGTTTGGTTAATTTTGCTTCAACACAAACCACCAATAATCGAGTTGTTTCAAGTATTGAGAGTTATCTAACTGCAGCATCTGGAACAAACGCTTCAGGTGATTTGAGGTTTTTTACGAATAACAATAATACACTTCAAGAGAAATTTAGAATAGGAACTACAGAAGCAGTTTTTAATGAGCAGAGTATTGATTATGATTTTAGAGTAGAGAGTAATGGTGATGTAAATGCTTTATTTGTAAATGGTGGGACCAATCGTGTTGGGATTGGCTTAAACGGTCCTTCTACAAAACTTGAAGTCAGTTCTAGTGGTGGTGACGCGATTTATGGACATGGAACAAATGTAGGTGCTTATGTAGGTTATGAAACCAATTTTACTTTTGGTGCTCCTGTTCAAACAATTCAAGGTTCTGGATTATGGGCTGCTAATCCGTCAGCAGGTTATACATCTATTTATGCTCAGTCAACTGGTTCTGCAACCGTTGCTGCAAGCATTAATTATTCTACTGTTTGGATACCTAGTTATAATTATGGGATTTACGGAGGTAATTTGACTCCTTCTGCTTCATATTCATATATGTCTTATACAAGTAATGCAAATAGTGATTTAAAAAGGGGGGTAACTGCTTTTGCTGAATATACAGGTACTAATACTACAGGTGTAACATTGGGTAGCTTTAATATTGGAGATGGGAATAATGGTCCAGGAATCGGTGCTTATAATGTTGGATTTTCAAATTCTGAGAGTGCATTTGGGTCATACCATGAGGGCGTTGGTGGTGGTGCCGGTTATTATGCCTATGTTGCAGATGATTTAAGTAATAGAAAAATTACTGGTACAGGATCAGTGAGTGAAATTATACCTACCGAAAACCATGGTAGGATTACTTTGACTTGTCCTGAGTCTCCTGAATATTGGTATCAAGACTATTATACTGTAGAGTTGGTAAATGGGAAGGGACATTTAGATTTGGATCCTATTTTAGCAGATATTGTAGTTATTGATGAGGAAAATCCGATTAGGATTTTTGCTACTCCTCAGAATATGCTTTACTTCAATGGAGTAACAACATTGAATCAATCAAAATCGGGCGTAGATTTGGTTGAACTTAACGGAGGTCGAAATAGCGGAACATTGCAAGTACAGGTGGTTGTAAAACCTAAAACAAATTATGGCGAAGGAAGGTTTTCTCAAGCTCAAGGCCCATCATGGGCAAAGGATTTGAGTTTACCTGATGCAAAAACATCAAATCAAAATAGAGCAGAAAGACCAAATGAAATTTTTGAATGGCCGGCAGATTGGAAGGTTTATGGATATGAAGAAAAAGCTAAAGAGTTCTATGAAAAGTCGTTGAAATCTGAGGCTAATATGCCAAAGAAATAATTCCCTACTTTTAGTTGTTCAAAACTCTTCTGTAACCTTATCCTATCAACCTATCGTATAGGTAACTTTGTTAGTATGAGGTTATTTCTTTTTTACATATCGGTTTTCGTGAGTTCTATATCTTTTGCAATGGATCACGATCCTCCTGTGGGTGATACTACTGTGATTGATACACTGCTTACTGAAGAGGAGTTACTGCAAAGAGATTTTCCAGAAATTTGTCCTGATGAACCCTATGAGCACTGGATCTATAACCCAGATTTCTACCTTACACCAGATTATTATAAAAACAGGTATGTAGAAACCGATCTTATGTACAAAGTTGTAGATAATTTCGGCAATGGTTTTGATAGTTTATATGGCGCAAGAAATATGAGGCCCATTTTACATGGTGTAGCATACAGAGGTGGAGCCAACAATTATTACCATAAAGAGAATAAACGTAATAACCATAACCCATTGCCTGATGATGGCGTGCAGAACTTATGTAAAGAAGGTTTTTCAGGTTCTGTTTACTTGTACAGAAATAATTTTGATACCGCTCCAGTAGTAAAAAACTGTGATTGTATAAACGGTGCTAAAAATAAAATGGATTACTTCCAATATGATTATTTTGATGACAAGCACGTGTATGAAATGGTGAAAATGGTTTACCTAAGCGCTATTGATACTGCTGTTGGACCGGTTTATTTGCATTGTTGGAATGGATGGCATGCCAGTGGGTTTATTTCAGCTATTTTATTGAAACAATTTTGCGGTTTTAGTGATTTAGATGCCACAGCATATTGGGATTTAGGTACGGATGGAGCAAATAATAGCCCTAGATATAATAGTATCAGAGAACGTATTATGGAATTTAAGCCGATTAGTGAGTTTATCATTAAAGATTCAATTGGTAATTCAATCTGTCCTCCTATGCCAGAATACATAGACAGTTCGCAGTTACATATTTCTATTGAGCATCTAGCAATTGTACCAGAAGCAATTCCTGTTGGGACAATTATGATTTTAGAAAACGTAAAATTTGGACCTGGTAAAACTAGTTTCTCTAATATTAACTCTAATTCAGATGTGAATAATCTGCTTGAAGCAATGACTAAAAACCCTGATATGATAATTGAAATTAGTGGTCACACAGATAAATCTGGTAATGAAGGAAAAAATAAGACATTGTCTAAACAAAGAGCTAAATATATTTATGATCATTTAATAAGTAAAGGGATTGCCGCCAATAGGCTTTCTTATAAGGGGTTAGGATCTGCTAAGCCAGCATATAGTAATAAGTCTAAGGATGGGAGAGCAGCCAATAGAAGAATTGAAATTAAATTGATTAGTAAGAGCCCTGAATCCATGGATAAATTGGTGGATGAAGAAAATTTAGTTGATGATGAAGTAGAAAAACCAGTTTTAGTTAGTTCTGTATTAGACAAAGAGGTTGGTGAGTCTGTGCTGCTTCAAAATGTAGTGTTTGGACCAGGTAAAATTACATTGGAAGATTCTTGTAAAGTGGTTTTGGATGAATTGGTTCAAATCATGAAAGAAAATGAGAAATTGAAAATTGAAGTGATGGGTTATACAGATATTAGTGGAATCCCTGAAAAGAACGTTTATTTTTCTCAAGTACGAGCTCAAGCCGTTCATGATTATATCATTGAATCAGGAGTATCAACAGATCGAGTTACTTTTTCTGGTTGTGGTTCAGAAAACCCAATTGCTCCTAATGCATATAGATGGGGGAGAGATAAGAACAGAAGAATTGAAATTAAGGTTATTGATAAGTAAATCTTGAATGTAGAGACAAAAAAGGAAATGTTTTTTCTTGACCTGAAAAGACGAAATGAATTAAGGAGATTCCTTGTTAGAGATACTATTTTTTTAAACTTTATAATCGTTTTTTGTGCTTGTGGAGTGCTGCTCTTTCTGATGCAAATGATTCTTCCTAGTTGGTTTATAAATACCGAAGAAATTTATAAACCTTATGGCATGTCAAATGAAGAAGTTTATTCACGTGCATTATCCAAAACAAAACAACAAAGCGGAGTGTGGCTTATGATATTCGTTATGCTCGGAATCACTTTGTGCATGATAAAATTGGCTTTCTATAAGACTAAATTTGTTACAAGGTTTAATAAAGTAAAGTACTTTAAAGCATACCAAAATTTGATTTACGAAAGGTCATTAAAACAATTTTTTTCATACAAAAATGATTATTTTCCCATAGAAGTTATTAGAGTATCAGAGATAGTTAGTAACAACAAGGAAGCGGTAGTTAGTAAGCGAAATAATGAGCCAATGTTTCTATCTAATGGGTATTTTGAGGGTTATGTAAATGGAAACGCAACTGTTTTTGGTAATGTTATGTGCAAAGGTACTTACAGGCACAAGGGGAGTACACAAGTTGCAGTAATGTACAACGCTTTCACTATAAGTATTGAGTTATTCGCGGATTTACCAAGTGATTTTAGACTGAAATTAATTCATGACAGAACCGGAAAGTGGTTTGGACAACTGTTGCAGTTTTCTAAATTTGATTCCGATACTTTAATAAAAATTCAAGATAGAAAATTGGAAAGGCGCTTTAAGGTTTATTCAAATGATCCGTCCGTTGCAGCTATATATTTGACTGAAGCTAGAAGAGATGTTCTGAAAAACTGGAAAACTTCGCTGGACAACAGACTAAAACTTACCATAATTGGTAATCGCCTTACAGTTTCTTTTCCTAATCAAAGAAAATTGTTGTTTCCTCCAATGCATAAAAAGTGTACACTTGAAAGGTTTGAAACAAATAAAAAAATACTTGAGGATATTTTGGAGCAATTGCAACTCTTTAGTAATAAACAAGAAAGCATAAAAGGTCACGCTGTGTGATTCATACTCTGAATGATATAAAGTATATTTGTAGTTATTAATAAGTTATGGAAAAATCAAAAATCAGCACAAATAAAGCCCCCAAACCAATGGGGCTGTATCCACACGCTAGAAAAGTGGGTAATCTTTTATTCTTGTCTGGAGTAGGGCCCAGAGCAGCAGGTTCAGGTAGTGAAGAGGCAAATATTCCTGGGTTAAAGTATGATAAGAATGGAAACTACGAAGCTTTTGACTTTGAAGCACAATGCAGAAGTGTTTTTGACAATGTGAAAGTGATTCTGGAAGAGTCGGGTTCTAGTTGGGAAAACTTAGTAGATGTCACTACATTCCTCACTGATATGAAAAGGGATTTTAAAGTGTATAACAAGGTCTATGCAGAGTATTTTAAAGATAATCAACCTTGTAGAACAACTGTGGAAGTAAATGCATTACCATCACCAATAAGCATTGAGTTAAAATGTATTGCTACAATTAATTAATAAAAAAGAGCCATTATAATTAATAATGACTCTTTTTTTATTGTTTGTTAGGATTGGTTTGAATGCCTAATCATCGGTTTCTACTTCTTCTTCAAAATCATCACCGTGCTTGTCGGCATAACTCTCCTGAATGTCGTCTTTTAATATTCCATCATCATCGTAATCATCATCATCTTCAATGATATCTTTAGCTTCTTGAATACTCATTCTAACCAGATAATATCGATCTTCAGTTTCGTATGGAAGTGCCATTCTTTTTTGCCCTTCTCTATCTACGTAACTAACTAAATGTTGGTAAAATCCAGAAGGATAAGATAATTTTATCTGCTCTTGAATTTCTGTTTCCAACTTTTCAAAATCTTTTAAAACTCTTGGTTTGCTCGTTGCCATTTTCAATGAATTGTTTATTGTTTAAAATTCTTGATGAAATAATTATTTAGCAAACTTGGTTATTTTTTTTAAATGTGCATCCTTTAGTAGTATTTTTTTTTATATTTTTTTTCAAATCAAAATTTGTTGAGAACATCATGAACCTTATATGTTTGTTCTAAAGAAAGCCCTCTTCTTGGTTTTTCACTAGAAGTATTGATGGGTTTAGAAATTTTATTTTTTGTCGTGTCAAGAACAGGTTTGATTGATAGGTTGGTATCTGGTTGATATTCTTTATTGGATATACTACCACAATTTAGGCCCATATTGTCATTGGCTTTGAAAATTTCAATTGTTTTAGAAGAGCCACTGTGACTATAGTGATTGATTCTGTTAGTTTGTCCAAAAGTTTGTGCCGTAGTGGCTATCAAAACTAAAGTTAAAAAAGATAGTTGTCTCATTATTTGAATTTTTTAAGCGCTTTGCTTGCGTCATAATTTGTCTCCAATGACATCCCCTTTCTTGGGTTTTTTGATTTTGGTATTTCTACACTGTTTTTAATTTTTGAAGTATCAATTTCTTCAATTTTAATAATGGGATTTTTAGTTGTGTCTGGTACATATTCTCCTCTTAGTGCTTCACCACAACCCATGTTATCTTTGGAAGCAAAAATATTTAAAGTAGATGATTTTCCACTGTGACTGAAATGATTAATTCTGTTGGTTTGAGAATAGGTGATAACTGTTGAACCGATTAGTATACTTGCGGCAAATAATACTTTTTTCATGATTTTTCTTTTTTAGTTATCACGCAGTACATGGCAGAGTTGCTTTGGTTCAAATTTTGTCAAAGAAAAATTAATAAAAAATATCTCATCCCAAAAGGTTGCTATATTTTTGACATTGTGAAAGATTCAAAGGAAGATATTTTATATCAAATAGCTTTATTAGAAATAGATAGAGTCGGAGTTTCTATTGCAAGAAAATTAATAGAACAGTTTGGTTCAGCGGAAGCGATATTCAACGCAAGTAAGCAAGAGTTGAGGTCGCTTGGAGTAATTGGAGATAGTTTGATAAATGGGGTTGGAGATGCTAATAATTTGAGTTTTGCGGAAGCACAATTAAAGTTTGCCGATAATCAAGGTACTGAAATATTAAGTTATTATGGCAAAGCATATCCCAATAGACTGAAACATATCAATGATGCTCCTTTGGTTTTATATCAAAAGGGAAATTGCGATTTGAATCATAAAAAAATGGTAGCAATCGTGGGCACGCGTAATGCTACAGATTACGGCAGGAAGTTCTGTGAATCTTTGGTTCAGGAGTTGAAATCATATGATGCCTATGTGGTTAGTGGTTTAGCCTTTGGTATTGATGTATGCGCGCATCAAAATGCTATTAGCAATGAAATCCATAATGTTGCAGTGATGGCACATGGGCTTGATAGAGTATACCCTTCCGAACACAGAAAAATTGCAGATAAAATCGTTGAGAAAGGCGCTATATTAACTGAATTTCCAATTCAAACAAATCCCGATAGAGAAAACTTTCCAAAAAGAAACAGAATTGTGGCGGGCATGGTAGATGCTGTTGTAGTTATTGAATCGGCCATAAAAGGAGGTTCCATGATTACCGCAAAATTAGGCAATGATTTTAATAGAGATGTCTTTGCATTACCAGGTAGAAATATTGATGAGTTTTCCAAAGGATGTAATCACCTTATTAAGACTAATCAAGCACATTTGATGGAGAGCACCAAGGATATTGGGTATATTCTGGGTTGGGAAAAGGCTAAAAAAAACAAACCTGAAGCAATTCAAAAGAAACTATTTTTAGACTTGACACTTGAGGAACAAGAGTTAGTTGATTTTTTACTAGATGGTGCAAAATCTATTGATGAGATTGCGGTCTCAGTTTCAATGCCCATAAGTAAAGTCTCTTCTCAGTTGCTAATGTTAGAATTCAAGGGGATTGTTAAGCAATTACCAGGAAAATTGTATCAATTAGGGTAAATAGATGTAGTTTTTAGCGTTATTCTTAAGTTGTATTTTCCAATATACCTTACCTTTACAGTATTATCAAAACAGCCTTTTATATAGCAAGAAGATATTTCTTTTCAAAGAAGTCTCAAAGTGTAATCAATATCACTTCGGCCATTTCAGTGCTAGGGATATTCGTAAGTACGGCCGCTATGATTATTGTTTTAAGTGGCTTCAATGGTATTGAACAATTGGTCAAAGAACTATACAATTCATTTGATCCAGATATTGAGGTATTGCCCAAACAAGGTAAAACATACGATATTTCTAATGTGAATTTGGAAGAATTGAAAAAAGTAGAAGGAGTAGCATTTGTCTATCCTGTTATCGAAGAAATTACAATGGTAAAGCATGACGAACAATACGTTTTTGCAACCATGAAAGGTGTAGGTGCTGATTTTTTCAAAACAGAATTAATCTCAAATAATATTATCGATGGAGTTGCTGCTCCTGAAAATGGCAACGAAAATATTGCAATAATTGGTTATGGTGTACAAGCGAAACTTCAAGTGCCGGTTGAGGAGATTTATAACAATAAAATAATGATATATGGATTGCTGAGAAGCGAAAAGTTGTCTAAGAATAATCAAAAGGCATTTAAACCTAAGGAAAACTTCGTAACAGGTGTTTTTTCTATTAATCCGGAGTTTGATAATTCATTTTATATTGTACCACTAGATTTTGCTAAGGACTTATTAGAGTACGATTCCAAAAGAACAAAACTTGAATTTGTTTTAACTGAGGAGGCAGATGAATGGAAGGTAAAAGAGGATATATTAAACATTTTGGGACCAGAATTTAATGCCAAAACTCGATACGAACAGAATGAATTAATATTTAAAACTAACGAGACTGAAAAGTGGATGGTGTTTCTAATTTTAGGTTTTATCATGTTAATCTCAACTTTTAATATCATCGCTTCTTTGACAATGTTGGTCTTGGACAAAAAGAAAGATATTAAAACACTTATTAGTATTGGTGCTACGCGCAAAATGATTAGAAATGTATTCGTACTAGAAGGATTGTTGATTAATTTTATTGGAGCATTTCTAGGTGCTGTTGTAGGGTTTTTAGTTTGTTGGGCTCAAATAGAATTTAAGTTCATTACCATGGAAAACAGCATAGTAGATCATTGGCCAGTTATCATAAAATGGACAGATATTTTACTGATATTTGGAACCATCTTCGTAATTGGAGTGACCTCTTCTTTTCTTCCGGTAAATTTCTTGATAAATAGACATTTCAAAAGCATGTTTCATAGAAATTAATCTTGCTTAATTCTGATAATTTTGGATTAATCTTTGTGTTGCTTACATTTGATTAAAATAATTTACCTCACCGCTTATGCAATCATTAAAGTACTACCTCGTCTTATTTTTGGCAATTGCCAATTATTCCTATGCGCAAAAACCAGATATTGTGGTTTCTACTGGACATACTAGCCAGATAAATACAGTGTCAATAAGCAGTGATGCAAAATACATTGCAACAGGAAGTGTAGACAAGACTGTTAAAATTATAGAAACTGCTTCTGGAAAGGAATTGAGAACAATTGCTCAGAATAATCAAAGAGTTAGTGTCGTTAAATTTGACGAAAAAGTTCAGTATTTAGGAGCGCACATTGAAGGAGAATCTTTAAAGATTTATGATTTTGAAACAGCAGAATTACGCTCAAATTTGCCTAGCAGTGTTGAAGATTTTGACTTTTGCAAAGATGGCAATCAAGTAGTTTATGTTGACGATGATGGAGAATTAAATGTGGCCAATGTGATGACAGGTGAGAATATTTTGGAAACGGATATTTTGGGGATTACAAACCTTGTGGTTGGTGCTAAAAGTAAAAATTCCGTAATCATATATGATTATCAGTCCAATTTGAAAGAAATTGATTTGATTACAGGAGAAATATTAAAAGAAAAAAAAGTATTTCCTGAGTATAGATATGTGACATGTCGTATGGCAATCGATCCTTCAGAAAGGTGGATAGTGATTGCTGTAGATGGCAAACAGAACGGTAAGGATGGAGAGGTACATGTTTTTGACAGAAACTCATTGGAACGTATTGGCATACTAAGAGGACATACAAGTAGAATATTTGATTTAACATTTAGTAAGGTAAATGGAAAATTAATCACTACTTCTCACGATAGTTCCACTAGAATATGGGATTTGGCCAAAATGAAAGTTAAAGAAACTTTTACTTTTAGATATGCAAATTCTTTTGCGTTGGCATCTCATCCATTTGAAGAATATTTTCTTATTGCTGATATTGCAAAAATCAACTACATAAGTGAATCTTCTGGAGAGATTGTTAGAACTTTTAAACCTTTAGGAAATAGTATTTTAAACTTAGCCTACGATCAAATTGGTAATTATTTAGTTTCTTCCGGGGTTAATGTTTCATTAAAAATATGGGATTTAGAGCAAAATAAAATTGCTAGATCAATTCAAGGATTTTGGCCAATAGCATTTTCACCAGGTGGAAGTGAACTGGTGAGCATGTATAATGGCATTGCTTTAGCGGTTTGGGATCCTAATACTGGGAAACAAATGCATACTTTAAACACAGAAAATGAATTGATTCAAAACATTGCCTATAGTAAAGATGGTAGTATGCTTGCAGGAGGAGGATTTATGGGTGTTGTGAAGTTATGGGATATGAAATCTCATCAATTAATCAAGAAATTTACTGGCCATGTTGGTGGCATTTATGGTACTTGCTTTAGTCCCGATGGGAAGTTGTTGGCGAGTTGCGGAATGGACCAAACTGTTAGAATCTGGGATGTAGCTTCTGGAAAAGAAATTCAAAAGATTGAAGGACACGAAATTATTGTAAGTGATGTGAAGTTTAGTCCTGATGGAAAACATTTAGCAACTGCTAGTTGGGATAAGACCGTAAAAATTTGGAATACTTCTGATTGGAGTTTGCTCCATACTTTGGAAGGTCATACCAATATGATTACTACCATTGATTTTAGCGCTGATGGCAGATATTTAGCCTCAGGTGCTGGTAATAATACTGTTGCTGAGCAAGATAATAGTGTTATAATTTGGGATGTGGAGAAAGGCACACTACATTGCAGATATACAGGACACAGAGGTATGGTTCAAAAAGTGATTTTTGATCAATTGTCAAATTATATATTTAGTACAGGAGATGACGGAACCATCAAAGTATGGGACTATGACAAATGCGAAGAGATTGCCACGATGGCGTCAGTAGGAGATGATGAGTTTGTGATTGCTACACCAGATAATTACTATATGTCATCCAAAGATGCATTGGATGCTGTTTCTTTTAGAGTCAATAATAAACTGTATCCATTTGAACAGTTTGATTTAAAACTCAACAGACCGGATATAATAAGTTCTCGTTTGGGTAAAACGCCTCAAGGTTTGATTAATGCCTATCAATATGTTTACCAAAAGCGATTGAGAAAAATGGGCTTTACTGAAGAACAATTGGGTAACGATTTTCATCTGCCGGAAGTAGAAATTATAAATAATTCTAAAACTTTAACTACCGATAAGAAATCATTTAAATTTCAAGCCTTTCTGAAAGATGATAAGTATAAGTTGGATAGGTTAAATGTCTATGTGAATAATGTGCCAATTTATGGAGTGAGTGGATTTGACTTGAAAGGATTGGCTGTGCAATCCGTAAAGAAAGATATAGAAATAGAACTTTCCACAGGGGTGAATAAGATACAAGTGTCTACACACAATGAGAAAGGTGTAGAGTCATTACGAGAAACTTTCAAAATTATTTATAATGGAGAGGTTAAGAAAGGAGATTTATATATTATTTCTATAGGAGTTTCCAAGTATCAAAATGAAGAATTTAACCTAAAGTATGCTGCCAAAGATGCTGTAGACGTGATATCTACTATTACTGGTAAAAGTGCACATCTCTATAAAGGAATTAAACAAAGGTTATTGACGGATGAAGAAGTTACAAAGACAAATATTAAAGGTCTTTCTGATTTTTTAAGGAATGCCAAACCTGAAGACGCGGTTATCATTTTTGTTGCAGGTCATGGTTTGTTAGATAAAAATCTAGATTATTTTTATGCAACATATGATGTAGATTTTAACGAACCTAGTATGAAGGGTGTTCCCTATGAATTATTGGAGTCTTTGTTAAGTATTACCAAAGCGTATGAGAAACTTCTAATCATGGATACTTGTCATAGTGGAGAACTGGATAAGGAAGAAGTTGAGGAAGGAAAAAATGAAGATGTGAATCTTGGTGATGTTGAGTTTAGAGCGGTTGGAGTTAGTGTAAGAGAGAAAGAAGGATTCGGGATGGAGAATACCAAAGAACTGATGGATGAGATGTTTGCAGATGTTAGAAAGGGTACAGGTGCGACAGTAATTTCCAGTGCTGGTGGAGCAGAGTTTGCCATGGAAAGTCCTGAATGGAATAACGGGTTGTTTACTTATTGCTTGCTTAATGGTTTGACATCAAAAGAAGCAGATGCCAATCATAATAATGAAATTACTGTGTCGGAATTACGAGATCACGTATATAAAAAAGTAACAGAACTTTCTAACGGTAAACAGAAGCCTACCGCTAGAAGTGAAAATTTATCTGTTGATTATAGAATTTGGTAGATATTATTTTTTGTAATGAAACTCACCATTTGGTCTGAAATATAAAGTTGAAAGTTCACCATTGATTTCAATCTCAATTTCATTACGCTCTGGTGCAGTATTGCTCATAACTTCATAACATTGAACAATTGATTTTTTTGAGTAGTTGGCAGTTAAATACGCAGCTGCATTTTCGTTCAATCTTTTGAAAGAGATAAAGGTTCTATTTTCCTTATAATGTCCGTCAGCATCAAAAAGAACACTTCTTTTCTTATCGTTATATTCAAAGTAAACTACAAAATTATCTCCCGATTTAGTCCACACTATATCTGTTGCTTCATTGTTAGTGTTAAACTCTTTATCAAAAGTATTTTGCGCTATTTCTGGTATGTTTTGACTTACCGCAGCAGTCAAGGTGAAAATTAACGTTAATGTTAGAATTAATGTTTTCATTTTTATATCGTTTATTAAATTATCTTTTTAAAGTAAAGTGTCCTTTGAATTCTAATTCTTGTCCATCAAAGCCTTTCGCTTTGATTACATAGTAATATACACCTGGAGAAGCTTCTACACCTGCTTCAGTTCTACCATCCCAACCAGATGTCAACCAATCTGCTTTTGCAATTAAATTTCCCCATCTATTGAAAATAGCCATTTCATATTCATCTATAAATTTAGCAGTTATGGTAAATAAATCATTAGAGCCATCACCGTTTGGTGTAAATATATTAGGGATAATGACTACAGCCTCACCTACCACATTTATTTCATATGTTGCCGTATCTGTACAACCATCTGCATTTGTTGCTACTAAAGTAACAGTATATACGCCACCAGTATCAAAAGGAATGGTTGTAGGAGTAACATCTGTACTAGTCATTCCATTATTGAAATCCCACTCGTAAGATACAGCGCCTTCCGAGTTATTGGTAAATGTTACATCTAATGGATATAATCCAGAGTCTGGGGTTGCAGCCATTGCTGCTATCACAGTGTCTCCTTGTAAAATAGATGCACTTACAGTTGTTTCACAACCATTTGCAGCTGTAACCGTAAGGTCGTAATTACCTACACCTAATCCTGTAATATCCGGAGTAGTTTCTCCATTGCTCCATAAGTAAGTCAATGGTGTTACTCCACCTACAGCATTACTTTGAATAGCTCCATCTGTAAAACCTATACAGGTTGCATCAGTAGTTGTCAATGTTAGATCATCAATACCAGGCAAAGTGGTAATGAAAATTGTATCAGAAATACTTAGACATCCATCTGTACTTACAGAGTTTACTATAAAAGTTGTATCACCCAATATAGTTGGCGTAATAGAAGAGGTTGTTTCTCCGGTGCTCCATAATATTGATGTTCCTCCACTCGCAGTAAGTGTTACTTGGTCAAAAGTACAAGTCATAGTATCTGCAGAAACATTACTTATTGAAGGTACTGGATAAGCGTTTACAGTTATAAATGCTTGATCTGAAGTGTTACATGCTATTGTTCCAATACTATCCCATACTACAGTTACATCGTAAGTTGTAGTTGAAGTTGGGTGTACCCAAATTGTGTCATTTGTTTCGCCAGTACTCCAAGTGTAGTAGGAACCACCTTGCACAGTAAGCATTGCGCTATCTCCTATACATACAGTTTGAGTACTTGCTGTAACTTGTGCGCTTACACCAGTAACTTGGACGAGAATGGAGTCTTCATTAGTACATCCATTTAAGTCTGCCTCTACAAAATACCATGTATCTGTCAATGGATTAACAGAAATCATATCTGTAGTAGCTGTACTTCCGCCTGACCATTGGTAAGTGGCACCTGTAGAACCATTAGCAGTAAGGTCTGCAAAATCTCCAGAACAAATTTGATCTGCTCCAGATACAAATACTTCTATTAATATTGGATTTACAGTAATGTCAGTTGTGTTAGTACATTCAAAATTAGAAACAGTAACACTGTAAATAGTCGTATCTATTGGAGTAACTGTATTGGTTGCAGTGGTAGTACCATCATCCCATAAGTAATCTGTTCCACCAGATGCAGTCAGGTCTGTAGATTCACCAAAACAAACATCAGTGCCTGGATTTGCTGCAATAGCAGGTGCAGGAATGTCGTCCACTACAAGTGTAATGTTTGCAGTAGTTGCAGACAAACCACAACAAGGAGTTTCAATTTGTAAAGTAATATTATAAGTACCAGGAGTATTGAAAACAGCACCTAGTAAAGTGTCATTCATTGTTGTTACTGTATTAGGAGTAGTAGCATTGTCAAAATCCCAATAGTAAGTGTAGTTAATTCCATTAGATACAGCATAGAAATCAGCAGATTCACCAACGCAAACATGATAATCAGTTCCATATAAGGTTGCGCTAGTTCCAATTACTGGTGTTAAGCCTGTTCCACTAACCAAGATATTAACAAATCCCGTATAAGTATCAGTTCCAAATTCAATATCTTTAAAACCTGTTGTTGTGTAAGAAGAAGTAAATGTAGTTCCTGTTCCTGTTGCAGGTGTACTTCCATTTCCAACATCCCAAGTAGCACTACTTCCCGATGTAAAATCAGTTGAAGTGTTAGTACAAGTTACATTGTCTACGTTTATTACAGGTTGAGCAGCTAAGTCAAATGATGCATCACTTGTTGCTAATGCTGTACCACCGTCTAAATGAATGTCGATGCTTTGACCTGGTTGCCCATCGCCACCATCACCACCATCGCCACCTGCGGCTCCATCAGCTCCGCTTCCACCACATCCAACTTCACCGTCACTTGTGACAGTTCCGCCAATTGCACCATTTCCACCTGCGCCACCAGTACCACCGTTTCCACCGTTTCCACCAGCACCAGCCGTTCCTGCGGTTACTGTTCCGTTTATTATATTTCCATTAATTCCGTTGTTTAATAAATAAAGTCCATAGGAAGATCCTCCACCGTAACCTCCTTCACCACCAGCGCCACCTTGGCCACCGCCACCGCCACCGCCACCGCCAGAGCCGTGACCATCAGTACAACCTAATCCACCTTCTCCAGCGCCACCGCCACCGCCTCCGCCACCTTCTCCACCGGTACCGTCAGTTCCATTTCCTCCTTGTCCTCCTGCTTGCCAAAATCCAGTGACTATTGTTCCTGTTGAGCCAGCGGAACCATTTGTGCCATCAGTACCTGCCGCTACAACTCCTTGGGGAGCATCATCTCCAGAAAGTGAAGCGTTACACGTGCTACCTTGTGAATTACAGCCAGATTCTTGCCCAGCGCCTCCACCTGCATTTCCAGATCCACCGGATCCACCTGTTCCTCCATCTCTATCTTCTCCACCACCAGAGGCGCCACCGCCACCGCCACCGCCATTTCTGCCAACAGGAGCACCTCCAGCTGTACCGTTTGACGCATATTTTGAACCTCCAGCACCTCCATTTCCTGCATTTGTGGCACCACCACCGTTTCCACCGTTACCGCCACCGCCATTCTTAGCTTGTTTATCATCATCTCCTTTTTGGCCGTTTACACCATCCGATCCATCTAGACCATCAGTTCCTGGTGTACCTGAATAACCTGCTGACGCTGCACCAGGTAATACTTGTGTTCTAACTAATTCGTAATTGTAAGCACCTGTTAGATGCATTCCATAAGTAGAAATTCCATATGTTGTTGCTGTGGGAGCATTGTCTGTAGTAATGGTTAAATCTTGTAATCTAAAATCGTGAATTCCGTTTCCGTAGATAGCTACTAATCTTTCTGTTCCACCAGATCCTTCTATATTGGCGGTAGTTCTGTTTATTGTCGTAGCTCCTGCTAAAGATGTTTTTTGCCATCCTGCTCCTTGATCAAATCCACCTTCTATCGTTGTGAAAGATGAAATAGTGTTAATTGGATTATCAAAGTTATATGTACCTGTTGCCATTCTAATAATAGCACCATTACAACTAGACATGGAAAGTGCTGTTAACAAATCGGTAGGACTTGCTTGTGTTCCGGGATCAGCGCTTGTACCTGTTGTAGAAACGTAAATCACATTACAAGAAGGTACAGTTCCAGGATCTCTAACAATAACTTGTACAGTATCTAATTGTGTACACCCGTACCAAGAAGTAGTCACATCAAAAGTTTCATCTACTGTGGGAGAAACACTTACGCTAGTAGTAGTTGCTCCTGTGCTCCATAGATGTGTTGCTGCTCCACTTGAAGTAGAAACACCTAAAGTAACTGCATCTCCTGGACACATGTAAGTTGGGCTAGGAGTTACTGTAGTTGGTGGGGGAATATTTTGAATGGTTATAGTTTGTGTTAATACCACCGTTTCTGAACCACACAAGTTAGCAATGTCTGCAGTTAGTGTTATAGTATAAGTACCATCTGCAGTATAAGAATGTGAAGGATTCTGACCTGTGGCAGTTGTGCCATCACCAAAATCCCAACTCCATGAGTTGACCGTGAATGGTCCAATCTCACCATTGAAATCAATTGTTGAGTTTGAGCAAATTTCTGCATTTGGTATAGAGTTAAAGGTATAATTAACACCTTGAGCATCTATGTTATAACTAACTCCTAGATTATTTAAACTTGCTCCAGCTACGTATCCATAAGATTCATAAGAGCCATAACCGTAAACATATGCTACAACACCACTATCTGCAGCGATGGTGTGGTTTCCTGTAGTGATTGGTCTTCTTGCATGCGAATAAGTTGGGTTGGATGGAATTGTTGAGAAAAATCCGCCAATTGGCGCGCCATCAAGTGTTACTAAGTTTTTAGTGGAAGTTTTACTAATTATATTTACAAAGTAAGATGAGATAACTGACGAGTTAAAGGCATTAAAAGTAATGTTGTCCAAAGTTTGTTCAACAGGGCTTAAGTTAATAATGAATGGATCAGCATTAGCACCATCACAATCCCCACCTCTACTGTACTGCATTACCATGATTGGCTTATCTGCTTGGATAAAACTAGCAGGAGATAAAGTTTGTTGATTGTAAGCACCCGCATTTAATGTAATAGGTGCTCCTCCATTTATTGTAACATTTGTACCGTTTTGAGAAGCTACAATTCTATAAATATCTGCACTTCTAGTTTGATAAGGAGAAGTAGCATAATTCATTCCCCATGTTGAAACAGGATATAATTGTTCATACAAATGATCACAATAAGGACATCCACCTACGTTGGTACATTCTGCACCTGTAAATACTGCAAACTTTTCACAGCCACCCAAAGATCTTATGTAGGTTCCTGTTAAATCGCCACCAGTAGCTTTAACTTGATATGTTTCACCTTGATTAAGTGTAATTGTAAAGGGAACTCCAGCAGCATTACCTCCGTCCGTAGCTACTGAAGGTGTAATTTCTATTTGAGAACCATTTTGAGTTCCTACCACCATAAATTGAGTTGGAGTTGCTGTTGAACTTCCAGTACCTATGCTTGGTGTTACATTGACAGTATAGTATTCAATTCCTAAAGTTGTAGTTGGTAAAACAATAGAAGCATCAGATGAATGTGATTCATAGTTTAGTGCGTAAACTGTCACAGGGTCATTAGCCACAACGTGCACCGCTTTACTTTCTATCGTTTGATTTGTGGTAACTTGAGCGGAACCAACTGGTAAAACAATAGATGTAGTGGAATTAGCAGCAACCGTATAATTCTGCGTAAATCCTTGACCAGGAATAGAAATAGTTCCTGAAGTAGCGACATCAGATGAGATATATACCGTTGGTGTAGGTGAAAGATAATTCTTCATAAACCCGAACCAAAAGTCTGTTCCTTTGGTTGAGAAAACTTGAGAAAATGCAAAATTGCAAATCAAAATTGTAATCAGCGATAATAAAACTTTTTTCATGTTGTCGTAGGTATAAACTTTAAATCGTAAAAATATGTAATATCTTGAACTTTATGACGTGTAAATGTATAATTAGGTTGCGGGAAATTTCCCCAAAAAAAAGACACTTACATAAGTGAGTGTCTTAATATTTTGATTTTTAATGTTTTAGGAATTAATTAATGTTGAATGTTAATTCAACTTTTCTTCCTTCGTCTTCAAAATTAATTTCATCAGCAAGGTTTTTCATAAGGAAGATACCTCTGCCATTTGGCTTTTCTAAATTTTCTGGTGCTGTAGGGTCTGGAAGATTTTCATAGTCAAAACCTACACCTTCATCTGTTACAGTGAATTTTAATTGTTTCTCATTTCTGTCAAAACTTACTGAGGTTTTTTTGTTGGGGTTAAGACCATTGCCGTGATGAATAGCGTTATTTACAGCTTCGGTCATTGCAATAAGAATATTTCCATAGTGATCTTCAGCTACTTGCTGTTCTTCACATACAGAATCAATCATTTGTTCAACAAGATGAATATTTTCTGCAGTAGACGGAAAGTCTATGGAGTGCATAGTTGGGAGTAAATCTGTAGTCATATAAAGGAATTTAAAACTATCTATCTATTTCTTCAAAGTACTCATTTACTTTGTTTTTATAATAAGGTTTCAAAGAAGGAGGAATAGTTTTTAACAATTCTAATTCTTTGGCCTTTTTCTCCTTATACTTTAAATATTCTGTAGGGTTACTAAATTCTTGATTTATTGCTTCGTTAGATTTCCTTTTTTCGTCATACTCTCTTTCTCTTTGGGCTTTGTCGTGCTCCAATAATCTTGTCATGATATCCTGCTGACGGTTGATTGTAGTTTGTGATAACTTACCATTAATTAAATCTTCTTCTACTTTTTCAATCTCTTTAGCAATTTCTTTAAGTCCATTACCTGCGCCAGAACCATCTTCATTTAGTTTCTGTGAAAGTTCTTGTATTTGTTTTCTCAATGCTGATTGTTGAGCCGCCATTTGTGCTAATTCTTTACTTGATGGTTGGCCTTGTCCAGGCATGCCACCTTGTCCTTGACCTGGTTTTTCTCCGCCAGGTTTTTTACCTCCTTCGCCTTTTTCTCCGTCTTTTTCTCCACCAGGTTTTTTACCTTTCTCCATGGCTTCTTTCATTTTCTTAAGTTGCTCCTCCATTTGCTTTTTCATCGCTTCCATGGACTGAGGTTTACCTCCTGGGCTTCCACTTCCACCAGGTTTGTTACATTTTCCACTTCCTGGCTTGCCACTGGCTTGTTGTTGCTGCATTTGCTGTAAAGCTTCATCAAATAATAAGGCAAGATTGTTTACTGATGTCATAACGTATTGTTGCTTAGACATGGTCATTGCGGTTTGCCTTTCTGTAATATATTTGATGGATTCTTCAATGTTTTTGTTCATAGCAGAAACCTCTTTGTTTATAAAAGGACTTAGTTGTAAAACTCTTTTACTCAATGCAAAAAGTGAATCTTCTAGCATTTTTGCATCATCTTTTAGTTTTCTTTGATCTTGGCCTAATTTTACATATTTAGGGTCTCTAGTGTTTAATCCAGAGAAGTTTTCCATTACGCCTTCTTGATCAAAAGAAAAGTCAATTAAGTTCTCTAATAGTTGTCTCAGTGCATCCATGTCTTCTTCTGCGGATTCGGCTTCTGCTTGCGCTTGCATGTCTTTCATTTGTTGTGACATTTCTTGCATTTTTTCTGCTGCAGACTTTTGAGATTCGCTTGCTTGTTTATTTTTCTTATTGCCTAATTTTTCTTGGCTTTCTTTAATATCCTCATTGATGGACTTTTCTTTTTCTTCAGTGTCGGCCATTGGGTTTTTCTCTTCCAATTCTTCATTGAGTTTTTCCAATTCATCCATTTCTTGTTGAAGTTTTTTAAACTCTTCATCAATTTTTTCTTGCTCTTTATTCAAGTCAAAATTTGACTTTTCTTTGTTCTTGGTTTCTTCAGAGAGTTTCTCTTGTTTCTCTGCGAGTTTGTCCAATTGATTGGTGATATCTTCCATTTTTTGCTCAAACTCCAATTGTTTAAATTGTTCTAATGCTCTGTCTAATTCTTTATTGATTTCTTCCTGAGACATTTCTATCTCATCCATTTTATTAAGCATCTGATCTTTGTTCATCTCCTCCATCATTTTTTGAAGTTCCTCGTAGAGTTTCTTCATTTCCTCTGTCATCAATTCATCAAAAAGCTTATTGAGTAATTCTTGCTTCTTTAGAATCTCCTCACTTTGCTGGTCAAATTGGTTATTCTCTTTTTGCATTTTCTCGTTTTGCTGTTTTAATTGCTCGAGATTTTGCTCCAATTGCTTTTGTTTTTCTAAGAAATTTTCAAGTTTATTTTTGTCTTGCCAATCTGGCTTTTCTTTTTCTAATAAAGATTTTTTGATGTCTGCCAATTCTTTCTTCAGGGCTTCTGCATCCTCTATGCTTTGTTGCATATCATCTTTAATCTCTTCATTGGCTTTATCCGTTTGGTCCATCAAATCTTGAAGGGTAGGGGCTTTATAAGTTCTCGCAGTTGATTTAGATGATTTAGCACCATTTACACCGTCATTGTCCCAGACTTGAAAGTTGTAGGATACAGTTTCGCCTGGCTGTAAGCCTAAGGTAGAAAGATCAAAAAAGTGAAAGAATTGCTCTTTGTTAAATGCTTTACTGACAGGTATGCCTTGTGATTTAGCATCTCTAACTTTTCCCTCAGCAGAAATGATTTGATAGTGAAAAACCAATTTACTAAAGCCGTAATCATCACTTAAATCTCCATTGTAATAATGAATCAAACTATTGGATGAATCTTGAGTTTCTTCAACATTGATACTTGGGTATTTATCTTTTGAAACCGTGATGTAATAATTAATAGAGTCTTTACCTATCGTAAATTCATTCTCTGTTGCAATAGCGTAATCAGCATTGTCAAAAAATTGATTTTCTACTTCAAATAAATTGGCACCAAGTGGCTTTAATAAAAGCGTGGTGTCAGTCATTTTAAAAGTAATAAGTTTAGTGTTCTTTGTGTTAAAAACCCATTTTATTTTTGTGCCTTCAGGAATCACAACATCTCCAATATTTTGAATTGTTTCGTCTTTTATGCCTGTGTAACTTGGGTAGTCCAATTGTAAATCAAACCCTAATAATGATGGTTTTGGTATTGTGTTTAATTCGTAATAATCAGAATTAACATTCTGCGCTGTCAATTGGAAATCTTGCTTTTGCTGTACATTTCTAAATGTATAAGAAAACTCCTTATTGTTGATTTTTTTTAGTTTGTGATTTTTTCCGTCAATAACTATGTAAACATTCTCTGGGGTGTATTTCTTTTCTTTAATTAGTACTTTGAGTTCAAAATCATCTTGTTCAATTACAGAGAGTTGATCGTTCTGAATCTGAAATTCAAATGGTACATTTTCTTGATCAATGGCAACATTACCGTAATTCATTAATCTATTGGTACCATCAGTGATGATATCACTTTTTACCAAATAAATTCCTAAGAAAATAAAAAGTGGAATGAGTAAGAATTTCAAGTACTTTTTGTTGTCGGCAAAATTAATTGCAGCGGAAAACGGGATTGGCTTTAATTGTTGAATGCGTTGGTTAACAGAGGCTGTTACAAGTTCAAGTTGTTGTTGGCTAACATCGGCATTAGCATTGTGAAGTTGAAGTGTATTTAGGATTTTATCTTTAATATCGGAAAAGTGATTTCCTACTAAAGATGCGGCATCTTCGTGTGACATTGTTTTTCCTAATTTACTTAACTTAAGGAGAGGCCAAATAACATTGATGCTCAAAACAATAATGCCAATTGTAAGGAAGGAGAAAAACAGGATTGTTCTTCCTGCAGCTTTAAACTGTCCAAAATAATCCAATAGAACAATGGCAATGAAAAAACTAATTAATAATCCAATAGTATAGATAGCACCTTTCAATAATTGATTGGTGTAATACTTACGGATAAATTGTTCCAGTTTATGTTTTAATAACTCTATGCCTGTCATACTTGTATACGAACTATAAAGGTATGTAAATTTTCATTGTTGACCACCTTTTAAATTGTGCTAATTTATAACCTTAAAAGTGGAATTGGTTCATTTCTTAACGATAGTTTATGTGGATTGTTTCAAACTGATGTGTATCATTTTTTTTATCATTCCAACTAATTACCAGATGCTAGCAGTTAATTAACTATTTATTGGTTAACTTTGGAATGCGATTTGCAATGCAGAAGTAGATTAAAAAAATGTAATTAGCCATGAGAAAAGGATTTGTATTATTGATGTTAAGTGTTATTGGATTGATAGGTTTTAATCAATCTATTAAAGCACAAACTGTAATTACTTGGGAAGTACTAAAGGATATTGAATTTCAGGAAGTTTGGTCCGAGGAGTTTAATGCTGTTTATATGGTTCCAAAGTTTGGAAGCAAGGTGAAATCACTTGATGGTAAAAAGGTGCAGTTAAGAGGTTATGTTATTCCTGTTGATGTATTGGCGGATTACTATGTGCTTTCTGCTAATCCTTATAGTAGTTGTTTCTTTTGTGGTCAGGCTGGTCCAGAATCGGTTATGGAAATCCAATTGGCTAAACAATATGATGGATTGAGAATGGATCAAATTATCACAGTACAAGGTAAATTACGATTGAATGCAGATGATATTCTACAATTGACATATATTCTTGAGGATGCTGAAGTAATTGAATAAAGAGAAAGGTTTCTTCTTATGACGAACGAACTAAAAACGATGATAAATTTGGTAACCAATGTTCGGAAGCATCGTTCAACTCTATATATCAAATGAAAGCACATGAAATTAAACATTCTTACCACTTTATTAATAGCCTTATCATCGTTTACGGTTTTTTCGCAGCAAGAAGTTCAAGAATTGACTTGGGGTGATTTAAAGGTTGAAAAATTCGAAAAGAAAACTTCTAAAGAATTGAAAACTGAGTTGATGGCTCCAGTTTATTCCAAGAAGCAGTTGAAATTAGATTCTACGGAAGTAATGATTTCTGGTAATTATCACGTGCTTAATTCGTTTGATAGTAAAACACATTTGTTATCGAGAGATGAAATAATCAAAACACCGATGCAACGAGATGAAGTCATTATCATTTCATTGAAAGACAATGAAGACCCAATTTATTTTGGTAGAAAAGTGAAGTTGAAAGGAACTTTGGTTATCTCAAAATCAGTGGATGATGAGTCATTCTTTTCGTTAGTCAATGCACAAAAGGCCAAATAAAAAAGATGTATAGTTATTAGCTGAGAACATCTTGTCTATTTATTTTCAAACCTCAAACCTACTCTTCCTTAGTCTTAAATCCATCCCAGCCTTGAGCTTTTAGGGGAACAACAGAACCTCCTGTAGTAATCAAGTTAATTCCAGAATCTTTATTGGTCATATGGCCTATCACAGACCAATGTGGATTCCCTTTAATTTTATCATAATCAGATTGGCTTACCGTGAATAGCAACTCATAATCTTCACCTCCGTTTAATGCGCAAACTGTTGGATCTAAATCGAACTCTCTTGCCACTTTATGAGTCATAGGGTCTAGTGGAATTTTTTCTTCATAAAGGCTGCATCCTAGTTCACTATGCTTACATATGTGGTGAATTTCAGAAGCTAGTCCATCTGATATATCTATCATACTTGATGGTTTAACCCCCAATTGATTTAAAAAAGTAATAACATCTTTTCTTGCTTCAGGTTTTAACTGTCTTTCTAAGATGTAATCATAACCCTCTAATTCAGGCTGCATGTTTGGGTTAACTTTCCATACTTCTTTCTCTCTTTGTAACATTGTAAGTCCCATGTAAGCCCCTCCTAAATCTCCAGAAACAACAAGTAGGTCGTTCTCTTTGGCGCCATTACGGTAAACGATTTCTTCAGATTTAGCTTCTCCAATTGCTGTAATGCTAATGACTAAGCCTTGCAATGAAGATGTGGTGTCACCGCCTACAATATCTACCCCGTAATGATTTGCAGCATGAATCATGCCTTCATAAATGTCATGAATGGCTTCTGTACTGTATTTACTAGAAATGGCTAAGGAAACTGTAATTTGTCTAGGTTGTGCATTCATGGCATAGATATCACTGAGGTTAACCACTACTGCTTTGTATCCTAAATGTTTAAGAGGGGTGTAAACCATATCAAAATGAATACCTTCTACCAGCATGTCAGTTGTAACAACAGTTTGTCTATTTTCATGATTAATCACAGCTGCGTCATCACCAACACCTTTTACAGTACTGCTGTGATGTATCTTGATGTTTTGAGTTAAATAGTCTATTAATCCAAATTCACCTAAATCTTTCAGTTCGTTTAATCTTTCTTCTGCCATTTTTGTAGATACAAAAAAGGTACGCTTGTGGGCGTACCTTTAAATTATTAATTCAATCAATTAGTTTTTTTGAGCCTCTTTTACAAAGTCATCATAACTTAATTCTTTCTCTTCTAATTTAACTGTGTTTTTCAAGAAACTGATTACTTTCAAATCATATAATTGCTCATATAATTTAGTCGCTTCTTCTCTATTTTCCAAAACTTTCTTAGCTGTAGCTGTCATTTCTTCGTCCACAGGAACCATCATTCCATATTGAGCATATTGACTAGCTAATAAGTTTTTAGTGTGCTCCATTACTTCGTCAAATTCAACTTTGATATCGTTGTCTTTGATAATTTTGTTTTCTATTAATTGCCATTTCAATGATCTAGTGTAATCTTCAAACTCAGCATCTACTTGTTCCATTGTGATTTCTTTCTTGCTGCTAGAAATAATCCATCTTTTCAAGAAGTCCTCAGGAAGTTTTAATCCTAATTTGTCAATTGTTTTATCTGCAAAATCTCTTTTGAATAATCTGTCACTATCTTGGATGAACATGTTTGTTAATTCATCAGCAATTTTTGTTTTCATAGCATCAACACCGTCAACAACACCTGGACCATAAACTTTGTCAATCAATTCTTGATTCAATTCAGCAGGTTCCATTCTTTTTACTTCAGTAACTTTCATTTCTACGTTACCAGTGAATGCCTCAGCTTTTTCTTTCGGAATTCCCAACATGGCAGCCATGTCTGTTTCTCCTTTTGATAACAATTTAGGATCTACAATCAAAGTATCTCCTGCTTTCATTCCAATCAATTTCTTTTGGATTTTTTTATCCTCCACAAATTCAATTGCAACAGTAGAGTTGTGAACGAATCCACCTTCCAGCGGCTTGTCCTTCTCATCCAATTCAGTAAATGTAGACCATAGCATGTCTTTCTCGCCACTTTTATCTACAGGTACTAATTTACCGTATCTTTTAGCAAAATCTTCAATTTGTTTGTTGACTAACTCGTCATCTACTTTTACTTTGTTAAATGTAAATTTAGATTTAGCATTGATGTCAATATCAAAGGTAGGAGCTAGACCTAGTTCAAAAGAAAACTCCATGTCTTTAGGCTCGGTCCAATCAATTTGATTGTTTTCGTCCACTTTTGGAAGTGGATTTCCAAGGATATTTAATTCATTCTCTTTGATGTGATTTTGAAGCGCTTCGTTTAATATTTTATCAATTTCTTCAGCAAGAATAGATGCTCCATATTTTTTCTTAACTACAGAAGTTGGTACATGCCCTGGTCTAAAACCTGGAAGACTAATTTGCTTTTTTGCTTTCTTCAAAGAGTCTTCGTAATTCGCTTTGTAGTCGTCAGCAGAAATTTTCACAGTTAAAACTCTGTTTAACTCATCGATTTTGTTTTCTAAAATATCCATATTTAAATAAATGGTTTTGCTTAAAATTAAAAATGGCATCACGCTTGGCGTGACACCATTCTTTTAAATTTCGGTGTTTCACCGTTGAAATTTTATTCAACAGCATTTCAATTTTACTTTGTACGGATGGAGAGACTCGAACTCTCACACCTCGCGGCACTAGATCCTAAGTCTAGCGTGTCTACCAATTCCACCACATCCGCATATTCAGGCTCTTTTGCCAAAATTGGATTGCAAAGATACTGCTTTTTTTGATTTTGCAAATTTTACAGAAAAAATTTTACAAATAATTTTTGTAAATATGAGTTTAGCACATTAATAGCAATGCGCCAAACTCATTAAAAATACTTTTATATATGTAAAGGAATATTGTCCCATGCTGCTAAAGCAGCTTCTTTTACCGCTTCTGAATAGGTAGGGTGAGGATGGCAGATTCTTGCTATGTCCTCAGAAGATGCTCTGTACTCCATGGCTACAACTGCTTCCATGATTAAATCTGCAGCTCTAGGCGCTACCATGTGCACACCAAGAACTTCGTCTGTGTTTTTATCAGCAATAATTTTTACCATACCTTGAACATCCATACTTGCTCTAGCTCTTCCTAATGCTCTAATAGGAAATTGCCCAATTTTATATTCCACACCAGAAGCTTTAATTTCTTGTTCTGTTTTTCCAACAGATGCAACTTCTGGCCAAGTGTATACCACACCAGGAATTAAGTCGTAGTTAATATGTGGTTTTTGTCCAGCCATTGTTTCGGCTACAAAAACACCTTCTTCCTCTGCTTTGTGTGCCAACATCGCGCCTTTGATTACATCTCCAATGGCGTAGATGCCTGGTACGGAGGTTTCTAGGTGTTCGTTTGTAGGAATCATTCCTCTTTTGTCAACTTCAATACCAACGTTCTCTAAGCCAAGACCTGTAGTAAATGGTTTTCTTCCTACTGCTACCAAACAGTAATCACCTTCAATTTTTACTTCTTCCCCTTTTTTATTGGTCGCAGTTACAACTACACCTTCACCAGTGTTTTCTACCTTAGTTACACCGTGATTGAAGTTGAATTTAAAACCTTCCTTTTTAAGAATTCTTTGAAGTTCTTTACTTTGAGAAACATCCATTGTGGAGATGATGCTATCAGCATACTCTACAACAGTTACTTGAGATCCTAATCTAGCATATACACTTCCTAATTCTAATCCAATTACACCGCCACCGATAACGATTAAGTGTTTTGGGACTTCTTTCATGTTAAGTGCTTCAGTAGAAGTGATGATTCTATCTTTGTCAGGTTCCATTCCTGGAAAGAAATTAGGTTTTGAACCTGTTGCTATAATCACTTTGTCTGTTTGGATGGTTTTTTCACCGTCTGCTCCAGTTATTTTAATATTGTTTTTGTCTACAAAAGAACCAACTCCATGATGAACTTCAATTTTATTTTTGTCCATTAAAAATTTAATACCATCACAAGTTTGTGAAACAACACTGTTTTTTCTTTCTACTAATTGAGCAAGGTTTACTGATAAATCTCCTGTAGAAATACCATGTTCCTTAAAATTATGAGTAGCGTTGAAATAGTGTTCACTAGAATCAAGCATAGCCTTAGATGGAATACAGCCTACATTAAGGCATGTCCCCCCTAAAGTATTGTATTTTTCAATTATAGCAGTTTTAAGTCCTAGTTGCGCACATCTAATCGCTGCAACATATCCTCCTGGTCCTGAACCGATTATCGTAACATCGTATTTGCTCATTTTGTAGTGTTTTATTGTTTTGAGGTTGCTAAATTACTAATTAATGATTGAAAGATGTTTTACAACTAGATATTTTAATGATATTTTTTGGTTATCGAAAAGTATATGTATCTTCGCATGATTTTTAAAATTAAAAACAACTATAAAAATGAATAATAAAATCAAGAGCATCGCACTTGCATCTGCAGTGACTGGAGGTATGCTATTAAGCAACTGTACGCTTGTTAAGGATTTAGAGTACAAGGTTTTGGAAGATCCATTGGAAATGCATGGAGACGAAGTGAAACTTAAAATGACTGCAACTTTTGTTGAGAAAGGACTTAATAAAAAAGCGATTGTAGAAGTTACACCAATTTTTGTTTGTAATGATGGAACTGAGATTATGTTCGATTCAAGAACATTTCAAGGTGAAAAAGCTGCAGGTAATGGAGAGGTAATTACCAAAGCAGGAAAAACTATTACTTATGAAAGTATGAGACCTTATCAGTCTTGTATGGAGGAAGGTAAGGTAATTGTGAAAATCCTACCTAAAAAAGGAGAAAAGGAAAAAGAAGTTATTTTAACTGATAAAATTGCTGATGGTACTATCATTACACCATATTTGATTCAGTTAGATGATCAAGTTGTTGCTTGTGACGATAACTTCAAAAGAATAACAACTCATACAACTGACGCTGTTATCAATTATGATAAAGGTAAGTTTAATGTAAAAAGTGCTGAATTGAAGCAAGAGGACATTAAAGCTTATGAAGCATTTATTATTGATGCTCAAACAAATGTAAGAAGAGAAGTTAAAGGTGTTAATATTATGTCGTATGCATCTCCAGAGGGTGAAATTGACAAGAACAACAACTTGGCTGCGGATAGAGCTACATCTGCGGAAGGGTATTTAACTAACTTCTATAAGAAAGCGAAATTAGAAATGCCAGCAGGTTTAATTACTAAAACTCCAAAAGGAGAAGATTGGGATGGTTTCAAAACAGAAGTTGAAAAAACTACTCATGAAGATAAAGATCTTATCTTAAGAGTTCTAGAGATGACTTCAGATCTTAACAAAAGAGAAGAAGACATCAGAAACATGGCTAAAACTTATACTTTCTTAGAGAAACAAGTTTTACCACAATTGAGAAGATCTCAAATGATATTGACTTATGATAAAGTTGGTTACAGCGATGATGAGTTAAAACAACTTTCTAAAACTAACCCTGACACATTAAATGTAGAAGAGTTATTATATACTGCTGAATTAGTGGAAGACCTTAATGAAAAATTAAGAATTTATACTGAAGCAGAGAGATTATTTGCTGACGATTACAGAGTAGTGAGTAATGTAGGGTATATCTTATACTTACAAAATGACATTGATGGAGCGAAAGCAAAATTTGAGAAAGCATACGGATTGCAAGAAGATGCTATTGTTGCTAACAACCTTGGAGCAGTTGCTCACATGCAAGGTGATAGAGCAAAAGCAAAAGAATTGTTTGAAAAAGCTGGTGGTCCTGAAACTGAGTATAACCAAGGATTGATCGCTATTCAAGAAGGAATGTACGGTGAAGCGTTAGAGAAAATGGGTGACAATGAAACTTTCAACGTTGCTTTGGCTAAAGTGCTTAACGGAGAAAAAGAAGCTGCTGGTTCTATTATAGATGCTAGTGCTGATGCAGATGCTGCTTATTCATACTACTTGAAAGCGATTATCGCTGCAAGAGGTGATAACGCTTCTGATTTAGTTTCTAACTTAACAAAAGCAATTGGTAAAGACGCTTCTTACAAAGCGAAAGCTGCTAAAGATGCTGAGTTTATTAAGTTTAGAGATAACGCTGAGTTCAAAGCTGTTGCAGGTTTGTAATTCAATTAAAATAATATAGTTGGAAAGGCTCTTCAGTAATGGAGGGCCTTTTTTGCATTTAAGATTTAATGTAGGCAATTAAAATCTGAACCTTTTTACGTTGTTGGTAGTTAAAAAATCAAACATTCTTAAAAAAAACATCTTTCCTACACCGAAAACGACCATTAAATGATTTAAATATTTGAGTTAGCATATTTTTTTTTAATTTGGCACCTTGAATAAAAGAAGTAAACATTATCTTCGCAACGATTAAAATTGAAACTTAATAAAGAACATTAATTTAGAACTATGAAAAAGGTATTCACATTGTTAGCAGTAACAGGTCTATTGTCATTTGGAAGTGCAGGGGTTTCTCACGCACAAGAAGATGCTCCAGTTATGGATTCGGTAGCTATGGATTCAATTGCAAAGGCTGAGGAAGCTGCAGCGGCATTAGCGGCTGAAGAAGAAGCAGCAAAGAAATTGGAAGAGGAAGCAGCAGCTGCTAAGGCAAAAGAGGCAGAAGGAGAAGAAGTAACTGAGTTTGATATGATTCAAACATTGAAAGTTAAATTCATTGAGGGTGATCCAAGATTTATGTCTTTGGTATTGATCTGTTTGATTATTGGATTAGCATTATCTATTGAAAGAATCATTTTCTTGACAATGGCTACAACTAACAACAAGAAATTAATTTCACAAGTTGAGGATGCTTTAAATTCTGGTGGTGTTGAAGCGGCAAAGGAAGTTTGTAGAAATACAAGAGGTCCAGTTGCATCTATCTTCTACCAAGGATTGGAAAGAAGTAGTGAAGGAATTGAAATGGTTGAAAAATCAGTTATATCTTATGGAGGTGTTCAAATGGGGCAACTTGAGAAAGGTTTACCTTGGATTGGGTTGATGATTGCATTGGCACCGATGTTAGGGTTCATGGGAACTGTAATCGGGATGATTCAAACATTTGATTTAATTGCTGCAACTGGTGATGCAGATCCAAAAGATATGGCAGCTGGTATTAAGTTAGCCTTGATTACTACAGTATCTGGACTTGTAGTTGCGATTATACTTCAAATCTTCTATAATTACATCGTAGCAAAAATTGATTCGTTAGTAAATGAGATGGAAGATGCTTCTATCAGTTTGATTGACGTGTTGGTAAAACACGGGAAGAAGTAATTAGAAGTTAAGTATTAACCATTTAAATCGATTCAGATTATGAATGATAAAATAATAAATTTAGGTTCTAAAGGATTAATGATAATCATTATCGTGGTAGGTGTAGTTCTGTCTGGTATGATCATGAGTTATGGGAATCCTTACGGAATGAACAAGGAAGAGACCGATGCTATGGGGCTTGAAATTGCTAAAAATGAGAATGCTGATAAAAGTGATATGACGCAAGAGCAATTGAATGCTTTTATTGAAGATGCTGGAGTAGAAAAGAAAAATGAACTACTTCACCAACAAGGAGAGAAAGTGTCTACAACGTTGGGGTTTTCAAAATGGGTTTTATACCTAGCAGGATTGCTAATTATAGTGGCGTTAGTGTTAGCCATTATTGGTTCGCCTAAGGAGTACATTGTTGGTATGATTGGCGTTGGTGCTTTTGTGGCATTAATTGCTATAATATATTCAATGGCTGGAACAGATGTTCCCGAATCATTAACAATCGCAGAAGCTGCGAAATTGAATCCAGGTGAAGAAGGATTGTTTACCGGAGGTAACTGGAAAATTGCAGGTGCTTCAATGGTAAGTATGATGGTTTTAATTGTGTTAGCAGTTGTTTCAATTGTAGGTAGCGAAGTTTACAAAATTATTAAAGGATAGTCTTAACTTAAAAGAAAATGGCTAAAAGAGAAATAGAAGAAATAAACGCAAGTTCGATGGCAGACATTGCCTTCTTGCTGTTGGTTTTCTTTTTGGTGACCTCTACGTTCTTGAAGGAAAAAGTTCAGGATGAGAGACTTCCACAGAAAACTGAACAGGAAGGTGTCAAATTGAAGCCATATAATGTTTTGACTATTCTCGCAAACAAAGATGATAGAATTCTTGTGGAAGACGAGTTTGACATCAACGAAGGAAGCGAGGTAGAGGAAATAGCTGAATATGTTACGAAGTTTTATATTCACCCTGCTAGTGAGAGTGAAAATAAGTGGCCGGCTGTATATAAAATTACACAAAAGCAATGTGAAGATTCTGTAGCCTCATTAACTGTTAAAGCGGATCAGTTTCCAGATAACCAAAACTATTCTATGGATTTGAAAACATGGAAAAAGAGATTGGCAGCATGTGAGGTTTTAGGAGGCTCATATAATGAAATCAGTGAAAAAGCTGTAATCGGTATTACGCTTGATAACTCTACAAAGTATGAAACATATATTAAAGTGTTGGACGGTATTCTTACTGGACTTACTGATATGAGAAATGCTTTATGTCAAGAGAAATTCCAAAGAAATTATACCGATTTGGATTCAGATATTGAAGAAGAAAAGAAAATAATGGATGCCATTGAGATGGTTTATCCTAAGCGTATATTTAAAGCGAAAGGAATAGCATCAGCTCAATAAAAATTAATTAGTATGTCAAAATTTTCAAAAGGAAAGAAAAGAAAAGATCCTGCTATTTCAACAGCGGCACTTCCTGATATTGTATTCATGCTATTGTTTTTCTTTATGGTAACAACCAAACCAAAGAAAGATTCTAGTTTTGTTATCTTGAAAGAGCCTCAAGCTTTTGAAACGGTAGAGTTGGAGAAGAATGATAAGTCTATTCTTTATTGGATAGGTAAACCTAAAAACCCAGCATTGGGAGATACTTATAGAGTATGGGTAGATGATGCGTTGGTAGAAAGCCAAGGTCAAATAACTTCTTATTTATACGAGGTTAAACAAATACCGGAATTTTCTGAAGTTTGGTACAGTGAGGTAATTAACCTTTTTAAAGTAGATAGTAAAGCTCCTATGGGATTGGTTAGAGAAGTTCAAGAAGAATTGAGAGATCCTTCTGTTGAAGCCTTGAGAGTTCAATATTCGGTTAAAGAAAAAAAATAATTAAATCAAATAGTTATATTTAAGGTCAATCTAAACGGTTGACCTTTTTTATGTTTAATAAAATCAAAACGATGAGTGATAAAAAATTGAGTTTACAAGATTGCATAGAAAATGTTGCAACCTTTCATGATGCATTTGGAATTGGAAATGAAAATGAACCAATTGCTGAGGTTGGAGAGCAAACATACTTTCTAAGATATAAATTAATGAGAGAAGAGAATGAAGAATATCTTGAGGCTGCTCAGAATGGTGATTTGGTGGAGATTGCTGATGCTTGTGGAGATATGCTTTATATTTTGTGTGGCACGTTGCTTAAACACGGTTTACAGCATAAAATTGAAGAAGTATTTACCGAAATACAACGAAGTAATATGAGTAAATTGGATGCTGATGGAAAACCAATATATAGAGAAGATGGAAAAGTATTGAAATCTGATTTGTATTTCAAGCCAGATATTAAAAGTATATTAGACAAATAAGAAATTAGGATTTACAGGGTAGTAAATAATTGGAGTCAATAAAACCAATATGGGAAGAGTACTTGTTTTATTAATGTTGCTAATATTTGGATCAGTGGTGTTTCCACAAGGCTCAAATAATAAGTGCAGAGAATATATAAATACTCTTGAAGCGGATATCGTATTTAACCAATATGTTACAGAAAAAGATAAGGTAGAAAAGATTCGTCAATTGGTTGGCGAAGTGAATAAAACTGATTTTGATAGAAAAGAGTTTTTCTTAAAATATGCATTGGTTAATTTGAAACTTGCTGAGAAACAAAATGATGAAGCACTTTACGAATTCGTTGAATTAATTGAAGGTTGTGATACTACCAATCAAGTGGATTTACTTGTGTATCTAGGAAGTCTATTGAAAATAGGAGATATACTAAGAGAGAACGGTGTTGATGAATTGTCTTACGATTATGTAAAAAAGGGAATACAAACCATTGAGGTAAATAATTATAAGACTTATCCTTGGATACAAAATTTTTATAATGATGCTGGGGTAGATTTGCTTTCTATGGGGGAGTACGAAAAAAGCAAGTCGCTGTTAAAAAATGCACTGTTTTATAGTAGTAAAGATGGTTTGCAAGATGCTATGATTGAATATAATCTTAGTTTTTTGTATTTTGAAATGGGTGACTTAGATTCAGCAATTATACATCAGGAGAATACAAGATATTATTTAGAGAATATAGTTAAATTGAGTTCATATGCTCATTTGTTCCAACGTTACGCTAATTCTTTAGGAAGTTTATCCTTCTTTTATTATTCCTTAGGAGATTTTGAAAAAGCAAAAACGGAAGCTTTAAAAGCAAAGTTAGCTTTCGAGAAAATTGATGTGTTTGATAGTGGTAGATACCCTCATTTATATACTTTAATAAATCTAGCCATAGAAAATGGTGATCAAGACCAGATACCTATCCTTTTGAGTGAGATTGAAAACGTAGCCAATAAAGTTGAGTTGGGTAAGTATAATTTTTTACAACTTTTAAGTGATGCTTATGGAGAGTTAGGTGATTATAATCAAGTAAATAATTATTTGAAAAAGACATTCGACCAGTTTCAAGCTGAGAACTCAATTGTAATTAATAAATTACAATTGTATAATTCAAAACTGCAAGCTCAAATACTTACAATTGAAAAAAATAGATTTCAGAGTGAGAAAAAAGAACTCAAAAGAAAGGCATTTTACAACACATTATTTATTAGTCTAATTCTTATTTCGATTGTGGCTATTTTGTATATTTTATACATCAAGACAAGGAATAAAAAGAATATACTAGAAAAGGAAAAGGAGATTTCAAAAATTGAATTAGAAAAAAATGAAATTAAAACTAAGTTAACGGAAAGTGAACTGAAGGAAAAAAGAATGGTGACCAACAGACTTGCTTCACACATAAAACTAAAACAAGAAACAGAGACAGCGTTTTTGCAAAAAATAAAGGAACTAAAAAGAAAAAATACGCAGAATATCGAGGCTGAAATTTCTGAACTTCAAGTAAAAATGATGAATATTATCAATATTGATCAAAACTTAGAACAACATTTGCAAGTAGATGATATTCATTTAGAGTTTAGATTAAAACTCAAAGAGAAACATCCGGACATAAATGAAAAGGAATTACAATTTTGTTCCTATTTGTTGTTAAATATGACTACAAAAGAAATAGGCTCTATCACAAATCAAAGCGATGGAGCCATAAGAGTGTATAAGGCTCGACTTAAAAGTAAGCTCATAGGTAAGCAAGAAATAGACTTGATAGATTACCTTCAGAATATTTAATTATTAAATCATCGGTTTACAACTCCCCTTTTATAGTGCTTGTTACGTGTAATGTAACATAATGTAACGGCTTATTTTTGGTTTATCAATATACTCAATGTTAATTTGTTAGTAGTAAATGTAGCTTCAAACTATTACTACTTCAAATTGAGAATATGAAACTAAAATTTAATTTGCAAATTTTTAAAATAATCTTACTAAATGGCTTAGTGATTTTTAATATTGCTGTAAATTTTTCTCAGTCTGATACTCCTTGTGCAAGCTCACCGCTAACCTTGGGACCAACTTGCTCGTATATTACAATTGATGCTTCGGCAAATACTTTGAGTACTGCTATTGGTGCACCTTCTTGTGGTCATTTTGGAACCATTTTGGTTGAAGAGGATACTTGGTTTTCATTCGTGGCTCCGGCAAGTGGTTCAGTAAATCTAGAATCAAGTACGGTTGCAGGTTCTACATATGATTATGCAGACATGGTTGTTTACTCTGGATCATGCACTTCTATGACTGAAATTGACTGTTTTGGTGGTTATGGTGGTTCAACAATGCCTCATTTTGAATTAACAGGATTAACTCCAGGCGCAACCTACTTTGTGAGACTTTACGGTGTATGGGATTCTAATGGAGGACCAAAGACTATTGACTTTTGTGCATATGAACCTTCACCTCCTCCGTCTAATGATGAGTGCTCTGGAGCAATTCCAGCTTTAATCAATCCTGATCAATGGTGTAATTTATTAACGCCAGGTACAATTTCTGGTGCTACACCTTCTTCTACTTCTTTTCTTTGCGGATTTGGGTCTACTCCTAATGATGACGTATGGTTTTCTTTTGAAGCTACAAACACTACGCATTTTGTGCACATAATGAATGTTGTTGGCTCTACATCGGATTTGTCTTATTCTTTGTACACTGGTACATGTGGCTCATTATCCACAGAAACATGCGGTAATGTATGGACTGGATTAACAATTGGTCAAACTTACTTCGTAAGGGTCTATTCTACTGGTAACTCTGCTGAAAATACAACATTCGATTTGTGTATTACAAACCCTCCTGATATGCCGGCCTGTGCAACAAATCCTGCAGCAGGCAATACTGTGTGTACAGCAACTCCTATCTGTAATTTAGATGGGTACTGTGGATCAACATCTGGCACTTATACTCCGGAATATTGGTCAGGGTTAATTAGTCCCTTTTGCGGAACTATTGAGAATAATTCATTCTTATCTTTCACGGCAGCGGCTTCTACTATCTCTTTCTATGTTTGGGTTAATAACTCTACTACTAATGCTGGAATTCAAATTATGGTTTTTTCGGCTAGTGATTGTGATAGTGGCCCTGTAACTTCATACACGTGTTGGTCGCCTGGTACCGCTTATGCACTTCCTACACTTGTGTCTGCTTCTGGCCTTACTGTTGGCGAAGAGTATTACATTATGATAGATGGTAATGGTGGTGATATAGCAGACTATGTAATTAGTGCTTATGAAGGTTTTCAAATTCCAGTTGATGTTTCTTCTGTTTCTGGAGATACAAGCATTTGTTTAGGTCAATCCATTGACTTAATGGCTACAGGTGGTTCTGGAAATTATGTTTGGTCGCCATCCACAACTTTAAACACATCAAATGGAGATACGGTGACTTCAACTCCTATCGCTGTGGGACCAATAACTTATAATGTAATATCATCAGTTCCCAATTCTTTATGCCCCTCAACTTCTGCAGATTTCACTTTAAATGTAACAAGTTTTGTTTCAGGTACTGATACCCAAGTAGCCTGTGGTTCGTATACCTGGATAGATGGAGTAACTTATACTTCCAGTAATAATACGGCAACATATACAATTGCCGGAGGCTCAGCATCAGGATGCGATTCCATAGTGACCTTAGATTTGACAATATCTAGTTCCGTTACTGGAGTGGATACTCAAGTAGCCTGTGGTTCGTATACCTGGATAGATGGAGTAACTTATACTTCCAGTAATAATACGGCAACATATACAA
>JBFHGR010000012.1:0-45081 GCA_041583015.1 Parvicella sp.
AGCAAGGAATAAGAGAAGGTATAGAAATAGAAGAAAGTAATATTCTTTTTGAATTCAAAGACTCGCCATCTCATGTTGTTTTGGAAGTGATCACCATTAATGCAAAACACAAACAAGCATTTCTTTTTCATACAACAGAAGGAAGAGATAAAATAGAGGCTTTGGAAAGCATGTTAGAATATGTTAACCAAGCAAAAACTCACTACAATTCATACACACTGCAATGGAGTTTAATAAACGAAGATAAACTACACACATCTTATTTTAGAGCAAAAAATATAATGGATGCTTTGGATAAGTTTTACCACAAGAAAGACATCAATTCTGTAAACGTTTTTAGTGTTGTATTAAATCCCATTGCTTAATTAAAAATATAAAAATGAAAACCATTTCCAAAACACCTGTAGAAGTAAGATTTTCTGACATTGATATGGCAGGACATGTACACAATAGTAGATACCTTAGTTTCTTTGAGCAAGGGCGTTTAGATTTCATGAGAGAAATGACTTCTGAGGACTGGAATTGGAGAGAAAAAGGTATTGTTTTGGGTCGAAATGAAATAGATTATATTATTCCTATTTACCTTTCTGATAAAATTTATATTAAAACTAAATGCGACCACGTAGGAGTTAAAAGTTTTACTCTTTCATACGAATTATACAAAAAACATGAAGATGCTGATATCCTATGCACCAAAGGTAGAAGCATATTAGTTTGCATGGATTTCAAAAATGATGAATCACAACCTCTTTTTGAAGAATGGAAAAAGCATTTAATTGCTTCAATGGAAGCTCAATAAACTCTCAACTATTTATTTTATAAAGACTTTACTTTTAGTAAGGTCTTTTTTGTTTAAATAAACACCTCCCCCTCCGCTTTATTACTTTTGAAAATAATCGAAGTTTGCATGAATAAATTAAATAAAAAAAATGCAATTAATAAATTAATCACACTAATATTGCATCGTTATTTTTTTTAAACTAAAATAGTTTATTTCCAATATTAAATTGGGTGAGCAATATGAAAAATATAAATAGTTTAGAAATCCGTCATTTAAGAATATCGGATTATCACGAGTTGTTAGACTCAATGAAAAAAGCTTACGACCAAATGGACTCTGTATGGAGTTTAGATAATATCAAACGACTTTTAAGCAAATTTCCTGAAGGACAGATTGTAGCTGTAGCAGATGATGTGATAGTTGGCTGTGCATTATCCATTCGAATCAACGATGATGACTTTGAAGAAGATCACACCTATCAAGAAATTACAGGAAATTACACTTTTGATACACATAACGAATATGGTGACATGCTTTATGGAATTGATGTTTTCATCAGACCAGACTATAGAGGTTTGAGACTGGGAAGAAGGTTATATGATGCAAGAAAAGAATTATGCGAGGAATTAAACCTCAAAGGAATTGTTTTTGGAGGTAGAATGCCCAATTATAAAGAGCATTCAATTGAATTCAAACCCAAAGAATACATTGAAAAAGTAAAAATGAAGGAAATATACGATCCTGTACTTACCTTTCAATTGAGTAATGGTTTTCACGTAATAAAAGTTCTTACGGGCTATCTTCCTGGAGATACTGAGTCCAAAGATTTTGCTTGCTTGATGGAATGGAATAATATTTATTACAGTAATTCCAACAAACTTATCAATGTAGACAAAACTGTTATTCGTTTAGGACTAATCCAATGGCAGATGAGACCTTTCAAAGATATTGAAGGATTATTTGAGCAAATGGAATTTTTCATAGATGCTGTTTCTGGATATAATAGTGATTTTGCTTTATTTCCAGAACTATTTAATGCCCCGTTGATGGCTGAGTTCAACCATTTACCTGAATCTGTCGCCATCAGAAAATTGGCAGACTACTCTGAAGAAATTAAAAATAAATTTTCAAACCTTGCTATTTCTTACAACATCAACATTATTACAGGAAGTATGCCTGCTTATGAAGATGAAAACCTATTCAATGTAGGTTTCTTATGCAGAAGAGATGGAAGCATAGAAATGTATAAGAAGATTCATATTACCCCCAATGAAAGACAGCATTGGGGCATGATTGGAGGCGATGAAATAAAAACTTTCGACACTGATTGTGGAAAGATTGGAATTGTTATTTGCTATGATGTAGAATTTCCTGAACTATCAAGATTACTAGCGGATGAAGGTATGCACGTTCTTTTTGTCCCTTTCTTGACTGATACACAAAATGGCTATACTAGAGTTCGCAATTGCGCACAAGCAAGAGCCATTGAAAATGAATGTTATGTAGCGATTGCTGGATGCGTTGGTAACCTTCCCAAGGTTAACAATATGGATATTCAATATGCTCAATCTGCAGTATTCACCCCTTCTGACTTTGCTTTCCCTACCAATGGTGTAAAAGCAGAGGCTACACCTAATACTGAGATGACACTCATCGTTGACGTGGATCTGAATTTACTTAAGGAATTACATAGCCATGGTAGTGTGAAAATTATGGAAGATAGAAGAAATGATTTATACCAAATAAAAAGAGTTCGCAAATAATTTGTGGAATGATGCTTAACTTTGCATCTCATTACTACAATGAGAATACTTTTAGCCAACATACTTATTATTTTATTGATTCATACTTCCATTGGTCAAACCTTTACTGTAGAAGGAATTATCAGTGATTTTGCAGATGAAAAAGCAGTTATACCGGATGTGAAAATTTTTACTTCAAGTAACCCTCGCAAAAAAATAATCTCTACGGAGAATGGTTCATATAAAATAGAAGTAAACGCTAGAAAAGAAAATGACACAATATTCTTTCAGCATGTTGGTTTTGAGAATACCTATAAAGTAATCACTCCTAAAAATATTGCAAAACTGATTAGAAAAGGAGAAGACGTTTATCATTATGATATTTCTTTGAACTTTCACGTCATCAATGACTATGTTTATGTAGCAAAAAAAGTAGACACAGTCTTTGGAAGTGAAAAAGTTTCAGTAGAAGATTTTATTATACTTCCCGATGAAAGAATGATTTTATTAGTGTATGAAAAAACCATGAAAAAGGGTTCCCAAATACTTTTAACAGATAAAGATCAAAAAGAAATTAACACTGCATATGTTCCTGGTGATGCCGTTTATTTATACACAGATTATGCTGGAACTAATTATGTAGTTTGTCAAACAAAAGTATTGCAAATCAATATTGTAAAAACAGAAATCAGATTTCTAGATGTTACGCAGGAAGATTTTTTTGGTTATTACCAAAGAGTAATTGATACTATCGGTGAAAATTACTATTATTCTAATTTTAATAATCTCTATCCCGCAGTCAAATTTATTGTAACAGAACGAAATGACTCCTCACATCTAGAACTATTAGAAGTGAAAGATGAATTCATGATGGAGTTGTATCGTGCACAATATAAGTATGTGTCTGGCCGTGATAAATTGTGGGCTTATCGCAAAGAACAAGAAACTGGTATAGATAAGGAAATATGGATTGGAGCGACATCATTCACCCATGACATTCTGTACAAACCTGTATATGCACCTCTTTTCGTAAAACAAGATACCGTACACATTTTTGATCAATACAAAAGTTATCTATACAAGTTTGACCAGCATCACGATTTAGTGGATAGTGTAAAAATCAACTATTACAAAAGAGTTAATAAAGAAAAATGGGAACAACCATTACTCAAAGATTACAAGACTAAAGACATCCTTGCCCTTTATGACAAAGGCGGGTATAATTACCTAAAAATGATAGATTGTCAGAAAGGAACAACTTCAGAAGGGTTTAAATTAAGTAACCGTTTTGTAGAGCAAATAAAAATCTTAGATGGTCATGTTTACTACATTTACAGACCATACGAGTCTCCTCAGAAGAAATTTTTATACAAAGAAAAACTAATTTTTGAGAATTAACTCACTGCACTTTTGTCGGTTTGCATAGAATGGCATAATTTTAATGCACAATCCGGTAATGGCAAAAACTGAAAAAGACATAACAATATTAAACAGTATTAAAGTAGGAACTGTTTTACTTCTCATCATGTGGGGCGTATTTTTATTTGAAATCATCACCAACATAAGTTTAACTAGTTGGGGGATATTACCAAGAGAAACATCTGGGCTGTGGGGAGTTATTTTTTCACCTTTTCTTCACGGAAGTTGGGAGCATATCATCAATAATTCTCCACCTATCTTTATTCTTACTGGAGCACTATTCTATTTTTACAGAAAAATTGCTTGGGAAATTTTGACATTGAGTTGGGTTATTGGTGGCTTATGTATATGGGCTGCTGCACGCAATGGTGATCATTTTAACATCTATCATATCGGAATGAGTGGGGTCATTTATAGTTTAGCATTTTTCATCTTTTTCAGTGGCGTATTTAGAAAAGAAGCCAAATTATTAGCAATTGCTTTGTTCGTTGTCTTTCTATACGGAAGTATGGTATGGGGATTACTACCATTACAAGAAGGCGTTTCTTTTGAAGCACATATTTTTGGTGCTGTTGTAGGAATAGGACTCGCATATATTTACAGAAAAAGCGGTGCCACTTTTCAAAAGAAAAAATATCAATATGAAATTGATGAGGAAAATGATGCAAGAATGAAAGCACAAGGCTATCACCGTTTAATTGACGAAAACGGGTTTACGATAAAGTATGTACATAAAGATGACCTTGAAAAAGAAGGTTTTTTTGACCCAGATAAAACAAGCATTACTTAATAATCCATATCTTTTATTTCATTTTGATTATTCAATCTTGCATATCATATAGGTTTAAATTATTATAACTCATTGTTACATAAGAATTGGGTAAATTAATTTTAATATTCACTTGACTTGCATCATACTTTTACAGTACCTTTGCCACCTCATTCATCAAAATGAGTTTCATTTTTATTAGAATTATTTACTAAAAACGCACGATGAGACAACTTAAGATTACCAAGTCGATAACCAACAGAGAAAGTCAATCTCTTGATAAATATTTACAAGAAATTGGACGTGAAGATCTGATAACCGCTGAGCAAGAAGTAGAATTAGCACAAAGAATCAAACAGGGCGACCAGGTAGCATTAGAAAAGTTGACAAAAGCAAATCTTAGATTTGTTGTATCTGTAGCAAAACAATACCAAAATCAAGGACTTACTTTACCAGATTTAATTAATGAGGGTAACTTAGGACTGATTAAAGCAGCACAAAGATTTGATGAAACAAGAGGATTTAAATTCATTTCATATGCAGTATGGTGGATTAGACAATCTATTCTTCAAGCATTAGCCGAGCAATCAAGAATTGTAAGATTACCTTTGAATCAAGTAGGTTCATTAAATAAAATCAACAAAGCATTTTCTAGACTAGAGCAAGAATTTGAAAGAGCACCAAGTGCAGAAGAATTGGCTCAAGCTTTGGATTTACCTGAAGATAAAATTAAAGATACCATCAAAGTAAGTGGACGTCACATTTCTGTGGATGCACCGTTTGTAGATGGAGAAGATAACTCACTATTAGATGTATTAGTTAATGGAGATTCTCCAAAAGCAGATACATTATTAATGCAAGAATCTCTTCAAAGAGAGATTGAAAGATCATTATCTACATTGACTGAAAGAGAAAGAGATGTAATTCGCCTTTTCTTTGGAATTGGTATGCAACACGGATTGACACTAGAAGAAATCGGAGGAAAATTTGATTTGACCAGAGAACGTGTTAGACAGATTAAAGAAAAAGCCATTAGAAGGTTAAGACATACGTCTAGAAGTAAGTTATTAAAATCTTATTTAGGTTAAAACTTTATAAAGGTTGGATGCGAGGGCTTTCAACCTTTTTTTTTACAATTATTTTATTTACCGTTCAATTTTAAAACATTCAACAATTTAATTAATGGAAGCAACGCTATCAAAAAATGGTTATGAAACTGGTCTTAATGACTATGTAAGACAAGAAAGAGCAGCAGTAGATCTTATCAACTCTGTGGGAAGTTTAATGTATGACAAAGGTGTAGAACTTGTATTGTTCAGAAATCACATTGTGAATGTGACTATTTCTGAAGTGATCAATTTAATAGGTTACGCAAAAGATGTTGTAAAAAAACCTATCGATCTATTTACAAGTGCTGAAATCGCAAAAACAATGCTTACATTGGATTTGGCTCCGTCCAAAATTGATATTGGAAAACTTACCAAAGAATACACTGACGAAAAAAGCAATTTTGCTTCTATCAATGATTTCCTTAACAATAAACTAGGAGCATTTATTGGTCAAGATAAGCATACATTTAATCCTAAAGATGTAATTCTTTATGGTTTTGGTCGTATTGGTAGATTAGTCGTAAGAGAATTAATTACACAAGCGGGTAAAGGACAACAATTAAGATTAAAAGCTATTGTTTTAAGAAAAGTAACTAATGACGAATTGGTAAAAAGAGCCGCGCTTTTGAGTAATGATTCTGTGCATGGAGCATTCAAAGGCACTGTAATTGTTGATACAGAAAATCAAGCATTAATTATTAATGGGCAGTCTATTCAATTTATTCAATCTGCTAATCCTGAAGATACTGACTATACTTCATATGGAATTGAAGATGCTTTATTGATTGATAGTACCGGTGTCTTTACAGACAAAGAAGCTTTAGGAAGACATTTAAAAGCTAATGGAGTTTCTAAAGTATTATTGACTGCTCCTGGCAAAGAAATTCCTAACATTGTTTACGGAATTAATCACAAAGAATTCGATTTAGAAAAAGAACATATTTATTCTGCAGCATCTTGTACTACTAATTGTATTTCGCCAATTCTTAAAGTTATTGAAGATAACTTAGAAGTAGAAAAAGGACATATTGAAACAGTTCACGCATACACAAATGACCAAAACTTATTGGATAACTTCCACAAAAAACCTAGAAGAGGTCGTTCTGCTGCAATCAACATGGTAATCACTTCTACAGGAGCAGGAAATGCAGTAACTAAAGTAATCCCTACTTTGACTGGTAAATTGACTGCAAATGCTGTACGTGTACCTACTCCAAATGGATCTTTAGCTATTATGAACTTAACGGTTGCCAAAGAAACTTCATTAGAAGAAGTAAATGGTTTAATTAGAGCTGCCGCTTTAGAAGGTGAGTTGATTAATCAAATCAATTACCAAATCAATGAGGAATTAGTTTCTAATGATATCATTGGTAACACATGTGCTTCTGTTTTTGACAGCAACGCTACAATTGTATCAAAAGACGGTAAAAATGTTGTTTTGTACTCTTGGTACGACAATGAGTTTGGATACACTAAACAAGTTATTAGATTGGCTAAACACATTGCCAAAGTAAGACGATTGATTTATTATTAATCAAATATATTGTTACTATTTAAAAGCAGTTCTATTTTTGGAATTGCTTTTTTTTTGGGGGGAAATCACAAGAATAAAAGTATACATTAATCCATCTAACGATTCAATTATTGATGAAGAAATTATGTGCAATTATTTTGTAAATAAGTAATCGTAATTGATTCGAACAATAAATAAATACGGCCTAACAATCATTAAACCAATGCATACAACGAAGTGTATTTAATTGTAATGTTAGAAAGGTTTATCTTTGAATCTAATTAATCCCAAGTAAATGAAGATTCTTTTTATTGCATTATTTATTACTACATTTCTTTCCTGTTCAAGAAAACCTGAAGAAATAGAAAATGTACAGACCAACCAAAATACCGCTAGCGAAACTACATGCATCAAAACAGAAATACTAAAAGACTCTTTAGAAGGAATTTCTAACAAAATTATACCAGTCGCTCCAGCATTAGTAACACACAAATACAGCAATAGTAACTTTTCTGATTTGAGCGAGGAACTAAAATGCATTGAAAACATTGGTGGAATTATGTTAGGGCAAGAAATAAATGACGTCTTAATGACACTAGGTAAACCAAGTCATATAGAAGACGAAGTTTTCTGGGAAGTGGATGGATTATTTCATACTTTGTGGTCATATGAAGCGCTAGGCTTAAGTGTAGAATTCATTCGTACTGAAAATGATAATGGAAGCACCGTTCAGGTTATAACTATAGACAAGAAACTATTAGCGACATCAAAAGGAATCTCAGTAGGCGCTCACCGAAATACTGTTCTTAATAAATATTTAGAAGAAATTACAACAGAAGGAAATGAAATAATGCCTAATCAAATAACAATTGGCAATGTAACTGCAACTTCATTAAGGTATGTTTTTGATAATGATACAGTCACAAACATTTATTTAGGCCCAATTATTAGATGTTAAATCAAACCTTCTCCACCAATAAACATTGACAAACCTCAAAACTAAGTGTAAGTTTTGATTTATCCATCAATTCAATCTCATAACTATTGTCAAATTTTTCAATCCCCATTACCGAAAGTTGAGTTCCTAATTTGATACTTTTTTTATTAAGAAACAATAATAATTCCTTTGAACTTTTAGCCAAAGCACGAACTTTTACTACATCTCCCACTTTAGCAGATGTTAGATTAGTATAACTTGGTTTACTTATCTTTCCATTCTTATCCGGAATAGGAGAACCATGTGGGTCTACAGTTGGGAAACCCAAAATTTCATCCATTCTGTTAAATAATTTATCTGAATTAAGATGCTCCATTTCCTCTGCAATATCATGCACTTCTTCCCAGCCAAATCCCATCACTTCAGAAAGAAACATTTCCGTAAGACGATGCTTCCTCACTATCAATGCCCCCATTTCCTCTCCCATAGAGGTCAGCAAAATTGGTTTATACTTTTCATATACAACCCAACCTTTCTCCTCCATTTTTTTGATCATACTATTAGCGGTTGGTTTACTCACATCCAATAATGTAGCCAATGCGGTGATTGAAATATCCGCTTGTTTTTGATGTAAGAAATAAATCGCTTTTAGATAGTTTTCCTTTGTCTGTGAAGGCATAAAATTTTATTTAAAGCAAAGATATAAAATAAATAAAAATAATATTGTTAGACTAATCTAACTTAATATATTTGCATCAGCAAACTATTTAATTACAGTTATGAAACTAAAAACAATTCTTTTTCTAACACTTATAATATTTACGCATCATTTACATTCACAAACTGGTACAATTAAAGGTACCGTTATGGTAGACCATCAACCCCAAGCATACGCTACGCTATTTATACCAGACAACACATCCCTTGGTGCTATAACGGATGACCATGGTAATTTTATCATCGAGAACGTGCCATATGGAGAATATCAAATCAGAGCTTCTTATGTTGGGTATATGAATGAGATAGTCAATATTAAATTGGACTCCCTAAATTCTACAGTAGTTATTGATTTTGAAATTAATGAAAGTTTAAACACCCTTGATGACATAGTCATTTCCGGAACAAAGACCTACAAGCGTCAAACAAATTCTGCAGTTATTGTAAACCTCATCAATAGCCAAACATTAGACAATGTTCAAGCATGTAACCTATCAGAAGGATTAAAATTTCAACCAGGACTTCGTGTCGAAACCGATTGCCAGACATGCAATTATACTCAACTTAGAATGAATGGATTGGCAGGAGGCTACTCACAGATATTAATCAACGGAAGACCAATCTTCAGTCCGCTAACTGGACTTTATGGTTTGGAGCAAATCCCCACTAATATGTTAGACAGAATAGAAGTGGTAAGAGGAGGAGGATCTTCTCTTTACGGTTCCAGTGCGGTAGGAGGAACAGTCAATGTAATTACTAAATTACCTAAAGAAAATTCATTCGAAATCAATTCATTTTATCAAAGTATCAACGGAAAAAGTGACGATATAAACCTAAGTGGAAATGCTTCTGTGGTATCGGAAAAAAAGAATGCTGGAGTTTCATTTTTTATTAACCACAGAGCAAGAGAAATGTATGACCACAATGGTGATAATTTCTCAGAAATCCCACTAATAGAAAACACTTCATTTGGTACCAATATTTTTTTTCTACCATCAAGTAATCAAAAAATAGAATTCAATATTAGTAACCTCAATGAATACAGGTATGGAGGAGAAATGATAGAAGAACCGGCCTACTTAACACAACAATCAGAAGAAAGAACACATAAAGTTTGGATGGCAAGTGGTGACTACCAAATCAATTTTAATGATTATCAATCTTCTTTTATCGTTTATTCTGCTTGGCAAAACACAGATAGAAAGCACTACACGGGTATATACCCCGATGATAGTTCAGCTATTGTAACCCATGTCTTTTCACCTCCTTATGGACTTTCGCAAACCCAAACTGTTCAAGGTGGAATTCAATTGAATCACAAAATCTATAAATTCTTAAAAGGATCCAATACATTTACTTTAGGCAGCGAATATGTAGTAGATGATGTTTACGATGAGATAGAAACCTACAATTATAAAATTGACCAAATAACCACAGATTTCGGTGCATTCTTACAGAGTGACTGGGAGATTCTCCCCTCTCTGAGTTTATTGTCTGGTGTTAGAATGGACAAACATAATTTGGTAGATAATTTAGTCTTTAGCCCTAGAGCATCCTTACTATATAAATTAAAGCGCAACACACAATTTCGTGTAAATTATGCTACAGGATTTAGGGCACCACAATCTTTTGATACTGATTTACACATTGCATTCGCAGGGGGTGGTGTTTCTAGAATATCCTTATCACCAGACTTGCAACCGGAAAAATCACAGAGTTTTAGTGCTTCAATTAATTACGATAGACCTGCTGAACATTTAATTGCAGGATTTACCCTTGAAGGTTTTACAACTATTCTTGAAAATGCTTTCTTTTTACAACCAGTCGGTCAAGATACTTTTGGTGAATTGTTCCAAAAACAAAATGGACAATCTGCCAAAGTTCAAGGGGTAACATTAGAAATAAGAGCCAACTACGATAAAAAAATTCAATTAGAAGGTGGTTTGACCCTTCAGTCAAGTAGATTCGAAAATGAAGTCAGTTACATTGATGGATTGCCAGGAATTAAAGACTTCATCAGAACACCTTCTGATTATGGCTTTGCAACACTATCCTACACCCCAAACAAAAAACTAAGTGTAAATTTTAATTATGTATATACTGGGAAAATGAAAGTTCCGCATTTTGCAGGAGCAGAAAATCAGACGGTGGATGAAATAATCACTTCTGATCCTTTTTCTGAAGTCAGCGGAAAAATTGGCTACACAATTCAAGTTCGAAAACAAGGTCTTAACATTGAATTATACACAGGAGTAAAAAACATCACTAATGCATATCAACATTTATTTGACATTGGTAAAAACAGGGATAGTAATTTCATCTATGGCCCTAGCCTACCTAGAACTATATTCTTTGGTATAAAATTATTCTCTATGTAAATATTGCAATTCCAACTTTAAGTAGAACATCAAAAGTGATTCTATTGATCTGATTAATTTTCAATTCACCGATGCATACCAAATGTAATTTGATAAATAAACAAAAAACTCAATAATGAATATAATAATAGTAGACGCAGTTATAGAAGGAAAAGTTCATACCGGTTTATGGTATGATTTGGTTGGTTTTTTCTCTTCCATAGACCCTGTATTAGCAGCGCTGATTGCTACAACATTCACTTGGCTAGTCACAGCGGCTGGCGCAGGAATGGTTTTCTTTTTCAAAGGACTCAACAGAACAGTTCTAGACACTATGCTGGGATTTACCGGTGGCATTATGGTAGCCGCCAGTTGTTTTGGTTTACTTATTCCTGCCATTGAGGATTCTCCAGGAGAAGGATTTACCAAGGTAATGCCAGCAGTAATTGGATTTCTAATTGGCGCATTATTTTTGTTTGGAATGGATAAACTAATGCCACACTTACATATCAATTTTAAAAATCCTGAAGGCCCCAAAACCACTTGGCACAGAACTACGTTATTAGTAATGGCAATAACGCTGCATAATATCCCTGAAGGTCTTGCCGTGGGAATTGTTTTTGGTGCCGCATTTATTGGTAATACAGTGGGAGATATTGATATGATTAACAATGCTATGATTATCGCCTTAGGTATTGGAATTCAAAACTTCCCTGAAGGGTTTGCGGTCGCAATGCCACTAAGAAGAGAAGGCGTTACTAAAAGAAAAAGTTTTTGGTATGGACAACTTTCGGCAATTGTAGAACCTATTGCGGGTGTTGTTGGAGCATTGGCAGTCACTTCATTTATCTCAATCCTTCCCTATGCATTAGCCTTTGCAGCTGGAGCAATGATCTACGTAGTAGTTGAAGAAGTTATACCAGAAACCCAACGAGATAAAAATACAGATGTTGCCGTAATGGGTTTTATGGGAGGTTTTGTTTTGATGATGGCCCTTGATGTTGGTCTTGGATAAAGATACTAAAGTTTCAACTCATTAGTTGGGTCCCAAAAGTGTTTTTCAAAATCTTGAATTTGATTTTCTATAACTTCAATCCCTTCCTGCTCCAATTTTATTTGCATCTCATTTGGTTCATCAAAATTATGCTTTCCAGATAAAAGTCCTACTCTATTCACAACCCTATGTGCTGGTACGGATTCATCTCCCGCAGAAGCCTTCATGGCATACCCTACCATTCTAGCCGAACGTGGTGCACTTAAATAATTAGCTATTGCTCCATAAGATGTTACCCTACCCTTGGGAATCAATCTAGCAACCGCCTGAGCATCTTCAAAAAAACCGTATTTCTTTTTATCCTTAGACAAATTAAGGTGCATTTACAATAAACTTTCCTCCCATCACATTCAAAGCATTTTCTTCTAAGTAACTAAATAAGTACAAGCCATTACTATACCCAGAAACATCAATATTCATATAGCCACCATATCCCGCTATTTCTTCCACCAATGAGCCGTTTGCTGCATAGATTCTAAGAACATAAGGTTTATCTTCTTTTTGTTTTACATAAAAATAAGTAGAACCATTTTCAATATAGTTTGGAAACATACCTGGCTGATTTTGTACTCCTTCCAAATTAGGAATTCCATCATATCCTAGCACAAATAATCCATGCTTTCTATCTGAAACTAAAATTCTTCCACTTGGCAGATACACATATACTCCCCAAGCACCTCTAAATATTACATCACTATCAGGATAAGTATCATAATACCCCACTCTGATTGGGTTTGAAGGGTCTTTTAAGTCATATATTTGTAATCCATCATTATAATATGAAAAATAAGCTAACCCATCTTTATACATCACATTGTGCGGTAACGTTTTTTCAAAAGTTGGAGGTATTGCAGCACTCAACACCTGTATATCACTTAAATCAGACACGTCCAAAACTTTAAATCGCATGCCAATTGTTTCATCACAAAGCACGTAAATATTGCCATCTTCACTTAACCAACCACTATGATTGTATCCCTTGTCAACATAATTTGAAAGACTTCCTAACGGAATTGGCATAGTTGGATTTGCAAAATTTGCAACTCTCAACCCTTCTAAAGCGGCATTAATATAAGCAGTATCATTTCTTACATACACATCATGAACATAATCCACAAAATTATAATCATATACCAAAGTAGGAACTTCTGGATTGGCCAACGAAAGTATTCGCATTGGAGCATCAAACGTACCGTATGTAACTCCACAAGCATACAGCAAAGCAGACGTTGAATCTATAAATATATTATGACACCTTGATATCAAAACACTATCATCATAAACCATATGGACCGAATCTGGTAAATAACTTAAGTCATAAATCCTGAGTGTACTATTGCCCTCATCACATACTTCATATAAGTAACCATTATAATCATGGTAATCTCTATGAATCGCACCATGATACCTGCCTTCAATAAATTGAATTCTATCTGTGGTATTATCATCATTAATCTTGATAATATTAGTTCCATTAGCAGAACCAATTACAGCATACTCGCGACCATCCTCAACAAAACCCCAAACTTCATTAAACGCTACATCACCATACCAGCCTTGAATATCAGTAGCGGCCCAATGTCCTAATAAATCAACATCCTTTACCTGACCGACTCCTGTAAAGCAGTATAACAAAATAGGTAAAAACAAGATGTACTTCATGATGTAAATATACTGAATAAATCAAGTGAGAAGCAACCGTTAATTTATTCAAATCAACAGATTAATATTTATTTCGATGTATTAATGCGCTGTTTAATGACATCAATTAATTGAGACAAGTCTTTGCATTGATGCATTTCATCTGATGTAACAAGTGTTTGAAAACCTTCCTCTTTCAGATAAATTACTGGAAAATTATCTTTTAAACCAGGATTATCCAGAGAAAACTGATCTTTGTAATGAAACTCCGTGTCCATTCCAATTTCATCAATAAATTTTTTCCATTCCTTTTTAGGACCTACATTTCCGTAAGTCAAACTACACAAATCACATGCATATGTTTTGGGGCTAAAAGTTTTATGAAGCGCATCCATCAAATGATGGCTTATCCCACTCTTAGCATTATAAACAAATATTAATTTCATTACTATTTTTAATCCTTAGTTGTAAAAAATAATGAATCATGACAATTAATAAATTTTAGGTAAGAACTTCCATTTTACCTTTTTCATATATTCTTTATAATCCTGATCTTGCATTAGATGTATTTCCTCCGTAAGTGCTCTTAGGACATAAATAGTAGACCAAAAAATCATTCCTCCAATAAGCCAAGGATGTTCTATAGCAGAAGGTATCAAACAAATCCACCAAACTATCATCTTCGCCAAATAATGTGGATGCCTCACCCAACGATAAGGTCCTTTGGTTACGATACCTCTATTAGTCAAATTAGAAGATTTGGTTCCCAATGCAAAAATTGTCCAAGTTTTAAAAAGTATAACCAACATAATGAAAACTCTTACAAAAACAGTAATTATCTCATTTTTGAAAAAAGCCAAATCTTGATCTGCCTTCGGTATAATATAAAACATAACAGCAAATATTGGCGGATAACAAATAATAGTTACAATCCAACCTAACCAAGTACTATCTATACTTTTTATTTTACTTCCCAATTTTTCATTTTCCACACAATAACCAAAAAGATAAACCCCAACGGCAATACTTAATGTAGCATTAATATACATAGGAAATATCACCTGATTAAAAAATTTCATACCACTATAATTTGCGGGCACTCCTTCTTCAATTAAATATCGAAAAGATTCAAAAAATAGATAAGAATACTCTATCAATCCAAAATACATCATTGGAATAAACAAAAATTTCAAGATGAAACTTAGCGCAATTTGTTTATTAAAATACCCATTTCTTAAACCAGATAAAAACATTGCTGTTTTACTGTGTAAATCCTTTTTTGCCTTGAAATAAAAAATTAAGGGTACTAAAAAAGCGTAACCACTCGCAAAAATTGTAAGATATAAAAACCTATCATGAACATTATCTGCAAAACCGAAATGATTAAAATCTGTAAAATAGAAAGAAACAAACGGAAAAACCATATAAAGACATAGTCCTATACCAATAAGTAACCACTCTAATAAAATGGATGTAAAATATCTATTAAGATCAAATGTGCTACTCACAAATACGTGTTTAAAATAATAAGTTAAACACGAAATTACATAACTTATTATGTAATACTTTTGAATTTGTAATTAAACTGATTAATGAACTTAAAAAAAGCCATACCATATTTAAAAAATAAGTACATCATATCTAGTCTAGTGTTGTTGCTTATTTTGCTTTTCTTTGAGGACACTAATATATTCAGACTTTATGCTTACAAGTCAGAACTTAATTCTTTGACAAAGGAAAACAATCAAAAAGAAATTGAAATCGAAGATATAAAAGTTAAGACTACAGAATTAACAACAGATCCAATAGCTTTGGAAGTTTTTGCAAGGGAGACCTATAAAATGAAAAAAAATGATGAAGTTGTTTTTCTTTTCGTAAAAGATACATTAAAGTAATATGGATTTAGTAGTAATAGATGCTGTTATTGCAGGCAAAGTTCATACAGGACTCTGGTATGATTTGGTTGGATTTTTTGCTTCTATAGATCCAGTTGTTGCAGCACTAATAGCAACCACATTTACTTGGTTAGTAACAGCTGCAGGTGCGGGAATGGTTTTCTTCTTTAAAGGATTAAATCGCACCGTTCTAGACACCATGTTGGGATTTACTGGAGGAGTTATGGTAGCTGCTAGTTGTTTTGGATTACTTGGCCCAGCTATAGAAGACTCTCCTGGAGAAGGTTTTACTAAAGTAATGCCCGCTGTTATCGGATTTCTTTTAGGGACTTTTTTCTTGTTTGGCTTAGATAAATTAATGCCTCACCTTCACATCAATTTTAAGAATCCAGAGGGACCTAAAACTACATGGCACAGAACAACTTTACTCGTATTAGCCATTACACTTCATAATATTCCAGAAGGTTTAGCTGTAGGAATTGTCTTTGGAGCCGCTTTTGTTGGAAATACAGTTGGGGATATTGATATGATTAATAACGCCATGATCATAGCACTTGGTATTGGCATTCAAAATTTCCCTGAAGGTTTTGCAGTTGCTATGCCTTTGAGACGTGAAGGCGTGTCAAGAAGAAAAAGTTTTTGGTATGGACAATTATCTGCTATTGTAGAACCCATTGCGGGAATAATTGGAGCACTTGCTGTTACTACCTTTATATCAATACTTCCGTATGCTTTAGCATTTGCTGCAGGCGCCATGATTTATGTCGTAGTAGAAGAAGTAATACCTGAAACACAAAGAGATAAAAACACAGATGTTGCCGTAATGGGATTTATGGCCGGCTTTGTATTAATGATGGCATTAGATGTAGGCTTAGGATAAAAGATCTATGATTTCTTTCACTATCAACTCTTCCGACTTCTCATCAGTCTCTATCACATATTGTGCTTGTTCGTAATAAAAACTCCTTTCCTTTAATTTCATTGTAATATTGCTAAAAAGTTCTTCCCGAGCAACATTTTTAAGCAGTGGTCTTGTAGATATATCCGTTTTTAATAGTCTATTTATAATTGTATCCACACCTGCTTTCAGGTATATAGTAGTTCCTTGAACTAATAACTTACTCATATTATCATTAAAGCATGGCAAACCACCTCCTGTTGATACCACTGCTTTGCCAAAGTCATGTGTTAAAACAATTTCTGCTTCTTGTTCTCTAAAATATGTATCTCCATACTCTTCAAAAATAACATCTACAGTAAGGTTCTCTTTTCTTTCGATTAACTTATCCGTATCTATGAAATCAACTTGCAGTGCTTTACTTAGCATTTTACCAATGCTTGTTTTGCCTGCAGCCATATAACCAACTAAAAAAATAGGACCTTTCATATTTAAAATATTATTGTTTAGTAACTTCTTTAACCTCTTTAATTTTAATCAGTTTCAACGATTTATTAAAGCCAATATACTGTTTTTTTATATTTCCTTTTTTATCTTTAAAAGGATACCTATATCTTGATTTTTGATTATTTACTAATTCCTTCAAATCCACATCAGAAAGTCTAAAGCCCTCAAATTCAAACGGGATAACAAATTTACACCCATCCTTATATTTACTGCATCCCCATGCCGACTTGCCTGTCAGCATCTCTCCAATTCCGCATTTAGGACAAATAACTGGAGGTGGTGCAACAAATTGATGCTTTACTTCATGACATATCTGAGCCACCATGTCTATCAATTCTTTTTTGAATGTTTCTACCTCGTAATCCCCTTTCTCAATATCTCTTAGTTTTTTCTCCCATTGACCTGTAAGTTCTGCCGATTTAAGCAAATCATTCTCCAGCAATGAAATCAAGTGAATTCCCGTAGCAGTTGCTACTATTCTTTTTTTCTCTTTGGCAATGTAATTCCTTTTATTTAGTGTTTCGATGATATTGGCTCGCGTAGAAGGTCTTCCAATTCCGTTTTCTTTCATCAAGTCTCTCAGGTCATCATCGTCAATTTGCTTTCCAGCAGTCTCCATTGCACGTAGCAAACTACCTTCAGAAAAATATCTTGGCGGTTTGGTTTTCTTTTCCATCAATTCTGGCATATGCACACCTGTTTCTCCTTCCTCAAACAACGGCATCAACTCTTCATCATCCTTAGCAGACTTAGTACTTCCATATCCTTCGTAGACTGCTCGCCATCCGTCATCCAATATCTGTCTTCCAGCAGTTCTAAATCCAATATCTGTCACCTTACCTTCAACTACTGTGTTACTTACTTTACAATCTGGATAAAAAACGCATAAAAATCTACGAGTTATCGCATCATACACTTTTTGGTCATTGGCATTAATCCCAGAAGGATTCACTCCTGTGGGAATTATAGCGTGGTGATCTGTCACTTTTTTATCATCAAAAACCCTTTTAGACTTTCTCAATTTCTGACCAATAAGCGGCTCTGTAAATCTTTTGTAATGATTTAATTTACTGATTATGTCCGGAATTTTAGGATAAATATCATCACTCAAATAAACCGTATCTACTCTTGGGTATGTAACCAGTTTTTTTTCGTACAAACCTTGAATAATGTTTAATGTTTCTTCTGCAGAAAAAGCAAATCGCTTATTGCATTCCACTTGTAAAGATGTTAAATCAAATAATTGAGGATGAACTTCCTTGCCTTCCTTTTGCTCATAAGAAACTACTTCAAAAGGTTGATCTGTTACTTTAGCTAAAAGTTCACTTCCACTTTCTTTTGTTTCAATCTTACCTAACGTACATGCAAACTCTGTATCTCTGTAGACGGTTTTAATTTCCCAGTAATTCTCCGATTTAAAATTATCAATTTCCAATTGCCTTTCCACTATCATTGCCAAAGTAGGTGTTTGAACTCTCCCTATTGACATAACTTGACCTTTTGGTGCAAACTTCAAGGTAAATAGCCTTGTAGCATTCATTCCTAGAATCCAATCTCCTATTGCTCTAGATGCTCCAGCAGCATATAGCCTATCGTACTTATGGCCATCTTGTAAATTTTGGAACCCATCTTTTATAGCCTCCTCTGTTAAAGAGGATATCCAAAGTCTTTTCAAAGGTTTGGTGTTTTTAGCTTTGGCCAATACCCATCTTTGAATTAATTCCCCCTCTTGTCCAGCATCCCCACAGTTGATAACTTCCTCACATTTCTCAACTAATCCTTGAATAATTGCAAATTGTTTTTGGACGCCAGCATTATTCATCACTTTAATTCCAAATTTCTGAGGAATCATAGGTAAAGTATCCAAATTCCAAAACTTCCATTTTTCGGTATAATCATGAGGTTCTTTAAGCGTACATAGATGCCCAAAGGTCCAACTAACCCAATAGCCATTCCCCTCGTAATAACCATTCATTTTGGTTTTAGCCCCTAAAACTTCGGCTATATCTTTAGCAACACTCGGTTTCTCCGCAATACACAACTTCATTATAACTCAGGTAAAAAAGTGAAGTACAATTTTTCAATGTAAGACAATTGTACTTTTCAAAAATAAGTGATGCAAGTCAATCAATTGCTATGTTGTTAATAAAATTGTGTTTACTTTTGAAATCATGAAAAACACAATTTTAATTTCAACCGCTCTAATATTAACTTTAGGACTATGTTCTAGTAGTTGTGACAACGAAAAATCTAAAGCATTGGGAAAGTATACTTCTGAAGAAGTTATTTTTAATGCCATTCAAAAAGATTATGAAGGCATTCAAAAAGTTGATGTATGTATCGATGAAATGAAATCATTTAAAACACTATTTCTAGTAGGTTTTTTCGCTCACGACAGGGGTTGTGATGTTAGCCAGTATTTCTACAAAGGAGATTCTATACAAATGACTGATGTTGCTATCCGTACTATTCTTATGGATAATGGTTTTAAAGATAATAAAACTGCTGTTGTAGAAGCATATAATGCAGAAGTTACCAATCATTTAAATTCGGTTTTGACAGTTGCTCCAGCAACCTTTGACACAGTAACCTATGAATTTCACGCTCCTAAAACATGGGAAGAAAATAATCAAATTATTAGCCATATATGGGTTAAAACACCGGGAGGAATGATACCTGAAGATACTTTCTTCTTATCAGAATTTATAGTTGATGGAGACGGAAAAGTTATTTCACACAAAAAAATGAATAAATACTCGGTTTCATATAAGTGAAAATTAGTGTAGTCATATTAAATTACAACGGAAAATCATGGCTTGATAAATTCCTAAAGATTGCTATTGACAAAAGTCCAGAGGCAGAAGTCATTGTAATTGACAATGCATCAACTGATGATTCCATAGTTTATTTAAAAAATAACTTTCCCCAAGTAAGATTGATTCAGAATGAACGAAACTCAGGTTTTGCTGGTGGATATAATGAAGGGTTGAAGCACATAGAAAGTGATTATTATATTTTATTAAATTCTGATATAGAGATTACAGACAATTGGATAATGCCAGTTATTAACAGTATTGAAGCCGATCCACTAATAGTAGCAGGTCAACCCAAAATACTAGCCTATAATCAAAAAAATAAATTTGAACACGCTGGTGCTGCAGGTGGTTTTATTGATAAATTAGGTTACCCATTCTGCAGAGGTAGAATTTTTACCGAAACCGAAGTAGATCATGGTCAATATGACACTACAAAAAATGTTTTTTGGGCAACAGGTGCTTGCTTATTTATAAAAGCAGAAAAGTATTGGGAAATTGGAGGTTTAGATGATGCCTATTTTGCCCATATGGAAGAAATTGATCTATGCTGGAGATTACAAAACAAAGGTTATAAAATTATTTGTGAACCTTCCTCAAAAGTTTTTCACGTAGGAGGAGGAACATTAGACTACAGAAACCCAAGAAAGACTTATCTTAATTTTAGAAATAGTTTATATACCATTCACAAAAATAAAAAAGGTCCTATTTTCTTTATTATCTTTCAAAGACTATTACTAGATGGAGTTGCAGGAGTAAAATTTCTAGTTAGTGGCGATTATAAGCACATTGTGAGTATTGTAAAAGCCCATTTTCACTATTACGGACATTTAAAGGTTTTAAATAAGCAACGGAAGCAAATCATAAAAAAAGATTTCACTTCTTTGAACGGTGTTTTTAAAGGAAGTATTGTCTATCAATATTTTATTAAAAAAGTAAAAGCCTTTTCAAAATTAAACATGAATTAATATGTCGGAAAATACGAAAAAACTAAAACCTTCTCTACTACAGTCATTAATTCCAATTTTAGTATTAATGGTGCTCTTGTCCATATCAGTTTTAATGATTTGGCAAGATGATTCATTAGGTGGAGCAAACCAAATGGCCTTGTTAATTTCAGCAGCTGTAGCGATGCTCATTGGTTGGAAATTAAATTATAGTTTTAAGGAAATGCTTAAAGGCGTTACCGATGCTATAAACACAGCCCTTCCTGCTATAATAATTCTGTTGTTTATTGGTGCATTAGCAGGAACTTGGTTAATAAGCGGCATTGTACCCACTATGATATTTTACGGGCTCAAAATATTAAGTCCAACATTCTTCCTTGTGTCTGCCTGCATCATTAGTGCTATTATTTCATTAGCCACAGGAAGTTCATGGAGCACGATTGCAACCGTAGGTGTTGCATTATTTGGAATTGGAAACGCTTTAGGAATAAACCCTGGTTTGGTAGCAGGTTCCATTATTTCAGGAGCCTATTTTGGAGATAAGATGTCTCCTATGAGTGATACAACCAACCTGGCACCTGCAGTTGCAGGGTCTGACTTGTTTACACATATTAAATATATGATGTACACCACAGTTCCTTCTATAACATTGACATTGCTTATATTTTTGATTTGGGGATTTTTTATTGACACTAACGGAAATGAAACCAACATTTCTGAAATGCTAACTTCTATAGAATCCTCTTTTTATATTTCTCCCATTTTATTTCTAGTACCTGCTATAGTAATAGGCTTAATCATTTTAAAAGTTGATGCCATTCCTGCTTTATTTGTAGGGGTTATGCTTGGAGGAATTTTTGGGGTAATATTTCAACCCAACCTTATTGAAAGTTTAGGGAAGAAAAATAGCATACACCTGACTGGACAAAACATAGAGAACTATCATATCAGTTGGGATGAAGGCGCAGGCAAAAAAAACAGTTATGAAAACAAAGATGGAGGAACGCACAGCCTTGAAGTAATAAGTCCTGATGGAGAAAAAGTAAATGCTGTAATTACATTACCTTATGGATTGGAATCATTAGAAGAAACCATACAAGTTAAATCACAAGGAACAACCCTAGAAGACCTAGGATTATCGCTAAACATTACCAGAAGTTCATACCTAGAATCATCATACAGAGCAACTATCAATGCTATGACGGTAGACACTAATGTAGATACGGGCAACTCAACCGTTAACGATTTATTGAATACAGGAGGTATGTCGGGAATGTTAAATACCATTTGGTTGATAGTTTGTGCAATGGCATTTGGAGGCGTATTAGAAAAATTAGGAATGCTTAGTAAAATAACAGAAGTGTTAGTAAGTCGAGCGAAATCAACAGGATCATTAATAGCTACAACAGCGGCAACAGCTATTGGGTTTAACATAACTGCTTCCGACCAATATTTAGCCATTGTTGTACCAGGAAAAATGTATGCAGAAGAATATAGAAAAAGAGGATTAGCTCCTGAGAATCTTAGTAGAACACTTGAAGATGCTGGAACTGTGACATCAGTACTGGTTCCATGGAATACATGCGGAGCTGTTCAGTCTAACGTATTGGGTATAGCTACTGGAGAATATTTTATGTACTGTTTTTTCAACCTTATAAGTCCTTGTATGACTATAATATTTGGGTACTTTGGCATCAAAATTGCCAAGTTGAGTGATAAGAAATCAACATAATTTTTATGTTTGATTTTTTATTATTATTTTTACAACAATACTTTAAAAAGTCAAATTATGCGTTCAATTATACTCTTGTCAATTCTTGCAGCAGTTTCTGTCTCTTACGGACAAAAAAACTTTAAGGATCAACTACCAGAGAAACCAAAATATACAGCTGATATCGTTGATGAACAATATGGTATTTTAATCTACGAACCTTTAAATATGGTGCTAGCTGGAGATAGTGTAAGACTTATCAATGGTTACGCTGCTCAAAACTGGGTAGAAGACACCTATGAAGATGGTACATTACTACATAAAGGTTATTATATTGACGGATTATTAAAAGTCTACAAAAATTATTATCCTGATGGGACATTAGAACGTTCATTTGTTAATGTAGATGGGTACAGAGCTAAAGCAACATTATACTACCCTGATGGTTCTATTAAGTCTCAAGTGGAATACAATGAAGGTGCAGCACGAGTTTGGACAGACTTTTTCGCTAATGGGAACATTGAGTATTACGAGGAATATCACAAAAGCATGATGTATCATATTGCTAAAAAATCTTATTTTGAAAGTGGTCAAGCACAAAGTTTATTTGAAATGATCAATAAAAAGAAATTGGATTATACTCAAAATGACTTCTACGAAAATGGCACTAAAAAAGTAGCAGGTACACTGAAGTATGATAAGGATGCTTATGACTATTTTAAAACTGGTAAATGGGTGTATTTCAATGAATCTGGAAAACCTATTAAAGATGAAGAATACTCAGATGGTAAACTCATAAAAACAAACACCCACTGATTTAATTCTCAATGAAAACGGTTAACCCTAACCTTTCAATTTCTTTTCGTAACATAAAAGCGATTATCCTAGATTGGGACGGTGTTTTTCATAGTGGTTATAAATCACGTCAAGGTGAAAGTCAATTCTCAGAAGCTGATAGCATGGGAATGAATATGCTAAGGTTAGGATTCTTCCTATCCGAGTCATATATTCCTTACACTGCCATTGTAACTGGCGAAAACAATCCAACGGGACAATTTCTAGCAGAACGGGAGCATTTTAACGCCATATTTTACAAGATTAAAGACAAGAAAATAATTGCGGATTTCCTACTCAAGGAAAAAGGTATTAAACCCAATGAAATTTTATTTGTTTTTGATGATATTTTAGATCTCAGTTTAGCCAAAATCTCAGGCGTTAGGTTTTTAGTACAACGAAATGCAAGTTTACCCCTTCAAAACTTAATTGCGCAAGAAAATCTATGTGACTTTATCACAACTAATGATGGAGGGAATCATGCCGTAAGAGAAATTTGTGAATTTTCATTGACTCAAATGGGGATATTCAATTCTACTATTCAAACTCGCATTGAATATGGAGAACAGTATCATTCTTATCTAACCCAAAGACAATCTATCCCCACACAGAAATACACTTTAAAAGATGGTGACTTAAAACTGGTCTGAAAAATGAGCAGACATCATAGAATTCTCGGTGTTTCTGTAAACGCTACATTACGCCAAATAAAAAGGGCTTATTTCCAAAAAGCCAAATTACTTCACCCCGATGTTAACAAATCTCCCAAGGCAATGGAAGAGTTTGTCAAACTAAATATGGCCTATGAAGCGCTCACCAACCCAAAGTATACTCACCCTCCAATATTTAGGCAAAGAAAAACAAGCAAAAGAAAAAGTCAAAAATCCAATGAAGAAAAAAGAAGAGAATGGATTAGACAAAGAAATGAAGAATTAAGGAAAAAAGCTGCTAAAGCAGCCCAAGCAAAAAAAATGAGAAAACAGAATATTCAACTTAATTATTACAATAATATTGTTGTTCCCGCTATGACCACACTCGTATCAATTCTTTTCCTTATTCCCTCTGGGATAAGCATAATATCAAATTTTCATTTGGATGCAGATAAACCTAATTATGCTGCAGTTTTGATTGGAAGCGTAGTACTTGCTTTAGGAATTTTTCTAAGTGTCAGTGCCGTCTTATTTTTATATAAAAAACTATTTAAGTAATTTGAGTAGCCACCACAGAATATTAGGTATACCTGCCAACGCAACTAAACTTCAGATAAAACGTGCTTATTATAAGAAGTCCAAATTACTACATCCCGATATCAATAAATCTCCCAATGCAGCAAAAGACTTTGCAAGATTGAATGAAGCATACGAAGCTTTAAGTAATCCTAACTATAAAATTCCTAAAGTAACTTTCAGACCTAGGAAACAGAAGTCTAAAGAACAACTAAGAAGAGAAGCGCTAAAAAGAAAACAAGAAGCCGCTAGAAAACGTGCAGAAGCCATCGCTAGAAAATATAGAACTAGAAATGGGCACTTAAAACCATTGGATTTAATGAAAAGAGATCTCTTGAAAATTGGAAAATTCTTATTGGGACTTCTTGCGCTTTCTCTAATCTTTTTTTGCATTCCATTTTTTGTACATTATGGAATTAAAGAGAATAGTTTTATAACTTTCTGCCAAATCATGTTGGGAACTTTAATTTTTGGAATTTTGGTCACTTCACCTGCTTGGATTGGAATTATTCTGTTCTATTTGTTTCCTGAAAAAAAGTAACTCTCCCCATTCTTTCATGTAAACTCAATATTAACTACTTTTGTAAAAAGAATCACATTTATGTTGAAATCCATGACAGGCTTCGGTCGCGCAGAAGCAACCGTAGGAAATAAAAAAATTACTATTGAAGTTAAATCTCTAAACAGTAAAGGAATTGATCTTAACATCAAAATCCCTAGTTTATTTAGAGCGCATGAAATGCCAATTAGAACCCTTCTTTCAAAAGAAGTATCTAGAGGTAAATGTGATTTTTATTTGTCTTACAATATGATTGGTGCTGAGCAAAATCACATCTTAAATCAAGACTTATTAGACAAGTATTATCAAGATCTTAAATCATTTAGCGAAGCTAAAGGTATTGCCAATACAGATAAAACTGATTTCCTCTCCATTTTGATGAGAATGCCAGATGCTTTGGTTTCCAACAAAGAAGAATTATCCGAAGAAGAATGGATTGAAACAGAAAAAATCATTAAGCAAGCAATTGCTGCTTACCAAAATTTTAGAGATGAAGAAGGTAAATCTCTGTATAATGATTTGACAGAAAGAATTGAAAGCATAGACGCTTTATTACTTCAAATTATTCAATATGAAGACGAAAGAATTCAAACAGTAAAAGATAGAATACAAAAGAACTTACAAGACATTTCGGAACCTAAAAACATAGACCAGAATAGATTTGAACAAGAGTTGATTTACTATTTGGAAAAATATGACGTTTCCGAAGAAAAAGTAAGGCTAAAAGCCCATTTAGAACATTTTATCCAAACCATGAATGATGAAGGTGACAAAGGGAAAAAACTTGGGTTTATTGGGCAGGAAATAGGAAGAGAAATCAATACATTAGGCTCTAAAGCCAATCATGCTGAAATGCAAAAATTAGTCGTATTGATGAAGGATGAGTTAGAGAGAATTAAGGAACAAGTATTAAACGTTTTGTAGGAATGTCAAAAGGAAAAGCAATTATATTTTCAGCACCATCTGGAGCAGGTAAAACAACCATTGTAAAACACTTATTGGATGTACGGGATGATTTATCATTTTCAATCTCCGCCTGTAGCAGACCAAGAAGAAACAGAACAGAAGTAGATGGTGTAGACTATTATTTTTTGAGTGTAGACGACTTTAAAAGAAAAGTCACTAATGATGAATTTGTAGAATGGGAAGAAGTCTATAAAGATAGTTTTTATGGCACATTAAAATCTGAAATTGAAAGAATTTGGCGATTAGGTAAAACAGTGATTTTTGATGTAGATGTGGTAGGTGGGAAAAACTTAAAAACATATTTTGGAGAAGATGCGTTAGCTATTTTTGTAAAACCTCCAAGTATCAATCACCTTAGAAATAGACTAAAACTAAGAGATACCGAAACCGAAGAAAGTATCAATACAAGAATGGCAAAAGCTGAAAAAGAATTGGGTTATGCTGCCTATTTTGACTACATCCTTGTAAATGATAATTTGGAAAATGCATTCATTGATGCAGAAAAAACAGTTAGTGATTTTTTAGATAAATGAGTGACAACAAAATAGATATCAATAAACTGCTTTGGGGTGAAAACCCTCAAATAAAGAAAAAGGTAGGTCTATTTTTCGGAACGTTCAACCCTATTCATGTAGGACATTTAATTATAGCCAATTACATTGTTCACAGTACCGATATGGACGAAGTATGGTTTGTTGTTACTCCACACAATCCTCATAAGAAAAAAGCCAATTTGCTGGAAGATCATCATAGACTTGCTATGGTTCGTGAAGCTATAGATAACAACCACAAGTTAAGGGCTAGTGACATTGAGTTTAATTTAGCTCAACCCAACTATACAACAGATACATTAGTTCATCTTAGAGAGAAATATCCTAATAATCAGTTTGCTTTGATCATGGGGGAAGATAACCTAAGAACCTTACATAAATGGAAGAATTATCAAGCTATTTTAGAACACCATCCTATTTTAGTTTATCCAAGGGTTACAACTATTCAAGAAGACCCTAATTCTGATGCCATTGAAGAATTAAAGCAACATTCCAAAATTATCAAATGTGATGCTCCTTTGATGAACCTTTCTGCAACCTTTATCAGAAACTCCATTAAGTCTGGGGTAGACGTTAAGTATATGCTTACAGATAAAGTCTACAAATACGTAGATGAAATGAATTTCTACAAAAAGTAATCGATGAAAATTCTTTTACAACTTTTAATATTCAGTTTTCTTTTTATTAGTTGCGAAGCCACTCCTTCAGCACCAATAGAGGAAATAGACGCTGCCGCTAATGATTCAATAGATGCTATATACATTTACAATACTGTAGGTATAGCATGGGACAAAAAACAACCTTGTGAAATTAAGTTTTGCCAAACCTGTGAAACACTAAAAGGTAAGATTAAAAACCGAGGAGGAATATCTAGTCAATATTACAAACACTCCTTTAGTTTAAAATTGAAAAAGGATACTGTACTTTTTGAAAACTGGAAAGAAGACGATGATTACATCATCAATGCTACTTACATAGATAAAACCATGATGAGGCATGAATTGTCATATCATCTTTTTAATCAATTATCTCCCCAAAATATAACTTCCAAATGTGCTTATAAACAAGTCTATTTAAATGACAATTACGAAGGCTTGTATGTTGTCATGGAAGAAGTAGACAAGAGTTTGGTAGGCATAGATAAAAATGAATCCGGTAGTTATATATTAAAAGATGGTGGATTGTTTCGTGAAGATTTAACAACTTTCCAAGCACAAGACACAGGGAATTTATTTCAAATAAAACACCCTAAATCTTTCACAACAGCAGATGTTTCGATCATACAATCTTTATGGTCATTCTTGCATGAATCTTCAGATGAAATTTTTACAAAAGAGGTTGCCACACTTTTTGATATAGACCAAATAATAGATTGGCATATATTATTGTTGCTCACCAATAATGGCGATGGTGTATTGAAAAATTTCTATTGGTATAAAAAACCAAACACGCCATGGCGGGTTGTTCCTTGGGATTATGATGATAGTTTTGGCAGAAATGGCGATAACACACTACAAACGCAAGAATGTGGTTGGGAAAGAAATATTTTACTCAAGCGATTATTTGACTTGAATGTAAATGACTACAGACATAAATTAATCACAAAATGGTATACAGCCAAAACTAACCAAGTGAGTTATGCGCACATTCATAACTTCATTCAATTAAAAAAAGAGCAACTTAAAACAGTAGGATTAGCAAAAAACATAAAAAAATGGCCACTAGATGGACAAGGATATGCTGATAATGCTACTTTTGAAGAAGAAATAAATTTAATGGAAACTTGGATAGAACAACGCGTTCCTAAGATTGATTCCATGATGACAGTATGGGGAACTTTATAAATAACCTTTTAGACAATTTGCTTTCTACACTCTGGCGAGTGCTCGATTTGCCATTGTATGCCATTGTATTATTGATGGCTATGATCATGTTGGTTGGTACTTTCATCCTAAAGAAATTCTTTAAAAAAGTCACTACAAAAAGAATATGGATCATCAATGGACTTTTGATGGCGTTTCTGTTTATACTCGTGGTAGATAAAAAAATCAGCAACATCAGGAAGGAAGTAACCTACATGAACAATAAAATTTCTGATGCCATGATGGCTTCGCCAGGAGCAACAACTATCAACAAAAAATTAGTTTATGATATCAATCCATTAAAAGCAGCATTTCCAGCAGCCAAGATATACGAAAAGCCTATTAATGAAGCCATAGACTTAATATCCATCAAAATGCTAGACCCGAATGTAGTGACATTTGTTTCCATCATTGATTTAAATCACCCCAATGTCTCGGTTAAAGTTAGTCCTGAATACAAACATAAGTACTTGACCTCTGATTTTGCAAAAGAAAACAATTGTATTGTAGCCATCAATGGTGAAGCAGGGCTTTCTATGGCTATGGATTGCGAATTAGGGGAATGGACAGGAAATTGGATTTCTGATGGAAATGTAGTATTGATGGAAGATACAGATCTAAGGCCTTTTATTGGTTTTAGTAAAAATAACATTGCCCACTACTCTATTGAATCTGAAGTAGACACCGTGATGAATGATGACAAATACAACGCCATTTGGGGAAGGTTTGATATTTTAGTAAATGACAAAATCATACCTCACGAAAATGACAAGCCATACGCGCGAACAATCATGGGAACATCTGCTGATGGTGGATTGCTATATTTAATGATTGTGGATGGAAAAAGGCCAGACTATAGTGAAGGATTGACCTATTATAATTGTGCTAAAATACTAAATGCATTGGGCGCTAGCAATGCCATGGCATGTGACCAAGGAGGCTCATCATGCATGTATGTAAAACCTATGGGAGGCATAATTAACAGACCAGCAGATAGTGACGGAATAGAAAGACCAATCTATTCTCACTTTGGAATCTCAATGCCCTAATTTTTAAAATGAAAATTGGTGTAATCATATTATTTACTTGTTTAGTAAGCGCTTGTGCTGTTTTCAAACCTAAGCCAGTAAAATCAATCATCAAAAATTTTGAAGATGAAAATGGCAGTGTTATGATTGTAGCACATAGAGCCAATATCACAGATACACTTCCGGAAAACAGTTTAGAAGGTATACTACAATGTATCAAAAATGGTATTGATATTATAGAAATTGATACTCAAAAAACAAAGGATAATGTCCTAGTGGTAATGCATGATGAAACATTAAACCGGATGACCAATGGCCAAGGAAAAGTTTCGGATATAACGTTAGCTGAACTGAAAAAACTAAATTTGAGAGCAAGTAATTTTGGAAAAATAACACCTTATAAAGTCCCCACACTAGAAGAAGTTTTTAGCGCATGCAAGGGACAAATCATGATCAATGTAGACAAAGCTTTCTGGTGGATGGATGATGTTGAGAAATTGGCAGGACAAACAGGAGTAACCAGACAAATCATTGTAAAAAGTTATGAAGATAAACCAAAAGTTGATGAAAGACTAGGCGCTTTTCCTTTTGTATATTTTATGCCTATAGTATCTGAAGGTAAATTCACCAATGTGGAAATTCTATCAACCTACATGAATCGAAAGAACAGTTATCTACCAGAATCTTATGAATTAATTTTTGACAAAAAAGATGGTTCACTTTTTCACCCTTCTATGGTAAAGTCTATTCATGATTTTGGTGGCAGAATATGGGTAAACACAATTTCTGACGGTCTCTGTGGAGGATACTCAGAAAGAAAAAACGCTACTCAAAACTGGGAAACTTTAATTGAAAGAGGAGTAAATATTATCCAAACAGACAGCACGCTTTTATTAAAAGAATATTTACAAAATAGAATTCCTACAAAATAATTCCTACTGGACAGTGATCCGAGCCAAACACATCATTTAGAATAAAAGCATCTTTAACCTTATCTATTAAGTTGTCACTAACAAGGAAGTAATCAATTCTCCAACCAATATTTCTTTCTCTAGCATTCATCCTATAACTCCACCAAGAATATTTAATTTCATTCGGATAAAAATACCTAAATGTATCTGTATATCCACCTTTAAGAAAATTATCCATTCCTCCAATCTCCCACTCTGTATATCCTGCTGTTTTATTAAAGTTAGATTTCGGATTGGCCAAATCAATTGGTTGATGCGCTACATTCATATCCCCACAAAGAACCACAGGTTTTTTCTTTTCCAATTCTTGCATGTGTTTAAGCAAATCCTTGTCCCACTGCATTCTATAATCAATTCGCTTTAGACCATTCTGACTATTGGGAACATACGCTGTCAATAAATAATAATCCTCAAATTCTGCTGTGATTAACCTACCTTCCGTATCATGTTCTTCAATTCCCAATCCATATGTAACACTTAATGGCTTTTTCTTAGACAGAATAGCAGTTCCACTATATCCTTTTTTAACCGCACTGTAACTTTCAATATGATATCCCTCAATTCCTTCCAACGCTTCTAGCACCTGATCATCTTGCGCTTTAGTTTCTTGAAAACAAATAACATCAGCATCCAAATCATGAATGATGTCTACCAAACCTTTTTTGGCTACTGCTCTTATTCCGTTTAAATTCCAAGAAATTAATTTCATATTTTTTTGATTTTTGAGAGTTTCAAAGTTACAAATCTTATACATTGTATAGTTCTGTATTTTGATTAATTTTATCCTTCCAAAATTACAATATGAAAAATTACCTTTATCTGATTATCTCTACGATTCTTTTATCTAACTGCTCTTCACCACTTTCTGACATTGCTATTTCTGATCCAAGTGTGATTTACCCTAACATAAAACTATCCATTTCTAATACAGATTATGGTGTAAACTCTTCTACCAATATTACATTAAGTGATAAAAATGGTGCTTTTATTGAACTCAAAGAAGGAGAAGTTACAATAAACGATGCTCCGACAACTTATAGCATGACCACCTATTCTAACAACGCCAGTTTGGAAGAAGCTACCGATTATGAAATAAACATAACACTGGCCGACTCCGCTTCATACCTTTGTACAGTAACTATGCCTTCCACTTTTAAGAAGGTGAAATATCCTTCTAAAATAAAACAAGGAGAAAACATTGAAGTAAAATGGAAAAACAACTACGTAGGTATTTCTAAGGTAGTATTTGAAATTAAAGATTCCTCTAGTAATTGGATTTCAGTTTTTGAAAAAGATATTACTGATAATGAGATTATTCTAAAAGACATTGATTACCCCAACTATTCCATTTCTGAAGGGAAGTTAAAACTATCCAGACATTTAAAAGGAAAACTTGCCGATGGATTTGGTGGCGGAGGAATTGGAGCCTATACAACATATGACAGAATCATTACTATAAAATAGTATATGCCACAAAAATTCTCCATTTACAATCAACTTATTGAGGATGGATTTTCCAAAATAACCAAAATACAATCTCTCTGGAGTGGCTATGGTGCTATTTATAGATTAGAGAATCAACAAGGTGAAGGTGTAATAGTAAAACATATTAATCCTCCTACTATCCAACAACATCCACGCAACTGGAATACTTCTACCTCACATCAAAGAAAACTTAAATCCTACCAAGTGGAATACTACTGGTACAAAGAGTATCAAAAAATATGCAAGCCAACCTTCAAGGTTCCTACAATGATTAATGCCTCTGCAATAGGCTCCGAACAATTATTGATTTTGGAGGACTTAGCAAAAGTAGGCTACCCAACTCTAAAATCATCGATAAATAAAGTGACTATAAAAGTTGTATTAAAATGGCTCGCTAATTTCCATGCATCTTTTATTCATCAAAAACCAAAAGGCTTATGGCAAACAGGCTCATATTGGCACCTTGACACAAGACCTGATGAATTTGCCTCCATGCAAGAAGGTGCATTAAAAATAAATGCTTCTGCGATTGATGCAAAATTGAATAACGCCACCTACAAAACCATTGTTCATGGAGATGCAAAACTTGCCAATTTTTGTTTTAGTGAAGATCTACAACAAGTTGCTGGAGTTGATTTCCAATATACCGGAGGTGGTTGCGGCATGAAGGATGTAGCCTACTTCTTGGGAAGTTGTTTACATAATCATGATTTAGAAAAATTTGAAGAAGAGTTGTTAACTTTCTACTTCATCGAATTGAAAAGTCAACTTCCTGAACACATCAATGCTACAGCATTAACGTCAGAGTGGACACTTCTCTACCCTTTTGCTTGGGCAGATTTTGAGCGATTTCTACTAGGATGGGCTCCTGGTCATCAAAAACTGACAAGTTACTCTACTAAAATGACCAATAAAGCACTTCAAATATTAGGAAGATAACCTATTCAAAAAAGGTATGATATACTTCAAGGGACTTTTTCATCTCAGTTAAAATAAGCACTTGATTTTCTGGGTCTGAACTTTCCTTCAACTGGTCTACAAAATTCCAAAAAGGCAACAACCATAAATGTAATTGAGCATGTGCTTCTCCTTGCATATCACATGTCTGTGTCACCAATTTAAGTTGCTCATCAATCTCCAACGCCAATTCATTTGGCGTTTTATCGGAAGTTACAACATAATTATTTACTAATGAATCTACTGATTTGATATGCGCAACCATGTGCTCACTAACTTCCCACTTATTTTCCCCATGCAAATGCAATTCCTCTTGAATATCTTCATGTGCTTCCTCTGTAGTGACTTCATTAGAAACTGTCTCATTTTTTTCATTTGTTTGCTCTTCTTCCTTTTTAGACTCCGAGCAAGACACCGTAAAAGCGACCAAAACCAGACAAATAATATAATTAATATTCTTCATTTTTTTCTATAAATTAGTTGTAAAACTTAAAGATAACATTTCTATTTCAACCTTCCTATTTTTTATCCATTTCCACAACAAACACCCCACGTAATTCATTTTCGGCATAGCCTATTGCTTTATCATTGGGATATAAATAAGTCAATTTATCTAGCGTCAATTGTTCTATATTTTCATTTGGTTTACCATGGCATTGTAAACACATACCATTTGTCAAAATTGGATAATACCCTATCATTTTATTCTCCTTCTCCACCACTTTAGGTGTAAGTTCCTTTCCCTGCTCCAGCAAACTAATCATTCCATCGATTATTTCTTCTTCCTCTTCGTTAGCCTTGTTGTTACTATTTCTAGGTTTATTAGAAACTCTTTTCACTTTTGTATTGATAGCTAGCGATACACTATCTGTTAATTTTATTGCTCTTGTGTTGCAAAACTCCACTGCACCTGCTGCACCGTCCTTTTCGATGGCCGCAAAAAGGTTCTTTCCTAAAACCTGTTTAACTTCCATGGCTGCCGTTTTTCCAATTACCGCATAATTTAATGTATCAGATTGCTCAGTTGAATTAACCACATCTGCTGGATGTTTTATTTCTCCATAAAATAGATACTTAGCGATAACTCTTACTTCATCCGCATCAAAATTAGACTGAGGCATCACGCCAAAATTATTGACCGCACCAGGCATTCTAGATTTCTCTTTAGATGGATTTAAGGCGTAGTCAGTAATACTTTCTACAAACTCCTTTTCAGTGATACCTTTATCATAATAATGATTTTTAACAGCAAACATTGGAGGGGCCAACCTTGGTGTTGAATTATCCGGAGCATGACAAGAATAGCAGTTTTTTTCTAATAATTTTATGGCCTCTTCTTTTTCCTCAAGAGAAATCTTTGGCGTCATATCTTCGTCAATCGAAGGTGTGTCATTTCCACAACTCAAAAGCATTAATGAGAGTAAGCCTAGTATTGAATATCCAATTTTCATATAAAATTAAATTTAGTGATGGTGTCTTCCACCATTTCGTTGAACAATTATTCTTTGTGTTATATTCTCTCGGTTAGTTTCAATATTAATAAGATATGTTCCACCCGCCAACAATCCGTCAATTTGTTTATGAAAAACCTGTTCTCCTACTGCTTGATTAGAAAACACTTCTCTATCCAAAATTTTACCATTCATATCAAATAAAGTTATGGTCACATCACCACTATAATTTAAGTTATATTTAATAACAAACTCTCCATCATTAGGGTTAGGGTAAACTTGCATTTGTAAAGAACTAACACTCTGTTCATTTAGTTCATCTAATCCTAAACTACTCTTGATCAAATATACTTCAAAAACTTCATTACTTGCAGCACTTTGAGAACCATCATTTATCCAGAAAATATTAGGCGCGGTACTAATGATACCACCAAAAATATAACCTATCAAAGTAGTATCAGCCGTAACACTTTTAAGATCTAATATTTTACCATCAATAAGATTTACATTGTCCGCCCAAATAAATTCAGAGCCAGAGCCAAAGTAATCAGGCATTTCAATAGGCATTTTGTATTCTGCCATATCACCCGAAGCATCTCTTGTTACCCTAGCAATGGTTTTCACAAAAGGAACGCTGTCGTTTTGCACTAGCATACCACCATCATCATAGTATTGTGCCATTCCGCCAAAGAATACAGTATGCATTTCATCTGTCACAGAATCATAAATCGGCACATTGGCACAATGATAATGATTATAATATTGTGTAAAACTATTGTTTACAGCGTGGCCATTGGTATCGATATCTACAGAATTTAAAAATGGTAAATCCATACTAACTTGAAACACCCCTGAAAAAGCAGTCATTCCCAACGCTCCATTTCCTAGTACTTGAGGCACAACATTATAATCTCTTCTATGCAAATTAGTTGCATCAACTATGGGCGCAAGATGATTTACAGTAAGATTGGTTCCATCATCTGTAATTTTAAACTTTCTTATTGCTTCCGTATAAGTTTGAACATAAGATGGATTCCCCATAGGATTATATCTTCCATCAAAACGATGTCCTCCAATCAAGTAATAAGTTCCATATAATTCTTTTAATTGTCCACCAGTAACCGCAAATTCTTGATCTGTTATTTGTCTAAACTCATCAACATAACTCGTATTATTTATGATTGCATTAATGGTATTCGGAACATTTACAGCAGTTAGATTGGGATAAGTAATATGGTCTGCAGCGGTATTACTATAACCATAGCCACCAATAATATATAAAAAATCCCCTGTCTGATGAAACTCCATATTTGTAGCACTCAATTGCTCCTGCAAACCTACAGGCAGTACTGATAATGGGGCCGTCCATTGTTGTTTAGACACAGGGTCTACCACAGTAAGGTTTGTATTTAACCCCGCAACATCGAATGCTTGATTAGCCTGCCTTTTGTGCAATCCATCCAATCGTCCTCCAATAATCAGCCATTTACCATCTGCCTTGCCTACGGCAAACGATTGTACGCCAGACAAACCTGGTATGCTTAATGCCTCTAGTTTCATATCAAAAGCCCCTACTTGCGTATAACCAGAGACGATTGATGCGCCAACCAATACCAAGGTGTAAAATAATTGTTTCATATAACTCTAATGTTGTTCTCTCAAAGTTAAAATTTAAAATATAAATCATTAGTAACATTTGTTACACGATACTTTTATAAAACTTTTAATTATCACACTTAAATACTTGAACCAATTGGCTAATAAACTAATATCTTGCAATATATTTGTCCAGGCCAATAAAAAGTACTTATATTTAGTACCTATATTAGATAATATCGCTATATGAAAACACCTTATAAAATTCTATTTCTTAGCACGCTACTAACCAACTCTATACTTTTGGGGCAAACAGGGCCTGGCGGAGTTGGCGACAATACTTCCAACATTTTCTGGTTGGACGCCAATGAAATACCAACCAGCACCTATTCTGATGGAGATAATCTAGACACCTGGATTGATGTTTCAGGTAATGGATTAGACTTAACACAACCCACCCCAAATCTAACACCAGAATACAAAACAGGAGTTTTGAATGGCTACCCCGTTGTAAGATTTAATAAGACTATAGCAGATTACGGTCGTTTGAGACGAACTGGAGTTGCCAGTTTTCCATCAACAGCTATAACAACATTTATTGTTAATCAAAACGCTGGAGAAACAAATGATGGAATACTATCCTATGCTTCTACCGCAGATCATAATGACTTTCTTATTCATAATAGTGCAAACTATGACATTTGGAGAGTCAACCAGATAAATTCAGGCACAGCAATGAACGATGGTAATTGGCATATTCTAGATATTAACTGGAGAAGTTCCGATGGAGATACCCGACTTTGGCTAGATGGTACACAAAGATTTTCCGGTACACACCGAGCAGGAACAGCAATCACTACTAATGGATGTTTAGCCTTGGCTAATGACCAAGATGCTATAGATGGCGCATATGATGATGCTCAGGCTCATTTAGGTGACTTTGCCGAAGTTCTGATATACAACATCAGTTTGAACCAAGCTCAGAGAATTATTGTAGCCAACTATCTAGCCGCCAAGTACAACATCGCTATGGCTGGAAATGATTATTTTTCTTATGAAGGAACACACAGTATTGATGTAGCAGGAATAGGAAGAGAAACAGCCGGTGAAATACATACAGCCGCAATGTCTGACAATATTCTACAAGTTGAAAACCCAAGTAATTTGGATGCGAATAAAGAATATTTGTTATTTGGTCATGACAATGGAGACATAACTACTTCCTGGACAACAACCGAAGCACCATCTGGAGGTGCAACAGTACAGCGATTAGCAAGAGAATGGAGATTTAGTGAAACCAATGGAGATGTTGGAACTGTAGATTTTTTAGTAGACATTGCGTCATTTCCGACATTGCCCGCTGGATTTACTAAGTATGCTATTATGGTGGATTCAGACGGTGACTTTACATCGGGAGCTGATGTATATGAAATTGGTTTAGTTGGAGGCACCACCTATGACTTATTAGGAATTAATATTGCTGATGGTGATTTTGTAGCAATTGCAGCAATTGATCCTGAGATAGCATTCAGTATAGATAAATCCAATGGTTTTGAGCCAAATAATGCAACCATAGATATAACATTAAATTACATACCAAGAACAGCTGTCACTGTAGATTATACAACTGCAGATGGCACAGCATTGGTAGGACAGCCAGACTATACAGGAGCCACTCCACTAACGGCAACAATTTTAGCAGGAAACAACACTGGGACAATCACCATCCCCATTATAGATGATGCTCTAGTTGAACCAGATGAAGATTTTACAATCACTTTGAGTAATCCCAGTGCGGGAATTTCTTTAGGCACTCAATCCGTTCACACTTATATCATTAATGATGATGACGATGCTAGAAAGATATATTTTAATCTAGCAGCAAACTCGGGAGATGAAAGTATATCATCAGTATCTGTTAATGTTAGTATGAATACCACTTCCGCTACCGATGTCACAGTGGATTATACAGTGACAGGAGGAACAGCCACTCCAGGTGCAGGAAATGACTTTGTTTTAGCAGCAGGAACATTAACAATTGTAGGTGGCTCAGGTTTATCCACCGGTTCTTTTACCATAACAGTAAATGATGATGCAATATTTGAGAACAACGAAACCATCATTATTACATTGAGCAATCCCACAGGATGTAATTTAGATAATCCAGGACCAGTTCCCGCATCTGTAGGAACAGGATTCATTGAGCATACCTATACTATAATTGACAATGATATTCCACCTGTTTTGAGTTTCAACACTGCAGCGAGTTCTGGCGCAGAGTCAGTATCCCCTGTTTCAATAGGAGTTTTTATAAATGCCATTTCACAAGCAGATGTTACCGCTACATATACAGTATCAGACATTACAGCAACAGGAAGTGATTATATTTTTGCCAGTGGAACACTAAACATTCCTGCAGGTTCAACAACTGCTAACCTATTGGCAACCATAATCGATGATGGTATTGAAGAATTACCAGAAACATTCGCTGTCACCTTATCTGCTCCAGTTAATGCCACAATAGCAACAGGCATAATTGTTCACACATATACCATTATTGACAACGATGCTTTTGGGTATCTAGGACCAGGTGGTGTAGGTGATGACAGCAATAATAAATTATGGGTTAAAGCTGATGCAGCAATCTACAGTGATGCAGGAACAACATTAGCCTCATCCGGGTCTCCAGCACAAGAATGGCATGATCAATCTGGAAATGGACATGACTTATCACAACCCAATGCTACTTTTAGACCAAATTACATTGAGAATGTCATTAATAATAAACCAGTGATGCGATTCAATGTTTCCAACAATAGAATAAGACGACTAGCATTTAATGATTTTCCAACATCTAGTATAACAGCTATCACAGTTAGTGAGACCTCTATAGGAAATGATGCAAGAATTTCATACGCAGTAGCATCTGATAACAATCACTATTTACTGTTTAATTCTTCCAGTCAAACAGTTTACGTAGATGGAACCAATATTAATACTGGTCAGGCATTTAATGATGGAGCCTTTCACATTCTTGGACATACATGGAGAAGCAGTGATGGAGAAAACCAACTATATGAAGATGGCTCGCAAGTATATAATGGAACCATCTCCGCTGGAGGATCTTTATCTACCGGTGGATGTTTAGCGATAGGCGGAGAACAAGACAGTCAAGATGGAGGATATGTTGCATCACAAGACTATGAAGGAGATATTGCAGAAACAATCATTTACAATACCAAAATCAATACAGCTCAGCAAATAATCGTAAACAATTATTTAGCGGCAAAATATGGCTTAACTATAACCAATGACAAATATAGCTATGAAGCCATTTTTGGGCATGAGGTTGCTGGAATAGGAAGAGAAGACGCTAGCAATGTTCATTTAGACGCACAAGGCTCAGCAATGGTTAGAATTAATAATCCAACCGGACTAGATAATGGAGAATATCTAATATGGGGGCACAATAATGTTGACCCTAGAACAGGAGCGTATCAAGCCCCATGGTTAGGCGAAACTCCTGTAGGAGTAAATAACTCATTACATAGAGTATGGCGAGTAGATGAAGTAGGAGACGTTGGAAATATCTCTATAAAATTTGATGTTTCCGAATTAATCATAGGTGAAACTGCTGATTTAGTACTACTCATTGATACAGATGATGGAGATTTTGTCAATGCAACAGTGATACCGCTTTCTAGTTTTTCTGCACCATACGCCAATTTTGATGGAGTAAATTTAGGTGCTGGAAATTGGTTTACATTAGGATCAACAACTACGTTTAATTCCTTACCAATCGAGTTAATAAGTTTCGAAGCGCAATTGAATGATCATAAAGTAGATATAACTTGGCAAACCGCATCTGAAATCAACAATGACTTCTTTTCTGTTCAACGTTCACAAGATGGGAAAAAATGGGAAACAATTACAGTTTTAGATGGAACCGGAAACTCTTCTAGTATAGTAGATTATCGTGCTGAAGATTCCAAACCATTGTCAGGAACTTCATTCTACCGATTAAAGCAAACAGATTTTGATGGTCAATTTACCTATTCGCAGGTGGAAACCATTACAATTAACAATTCCTATGGTCATGAAGTATTAGCATATCCTAACCCAACACATAATAAAGTCACTTTGGTAAGCGATCAAGATGAAATAAAGCAAATTATAGTTTTAAATTCATTAGGTCAAGATGTTACGAAGTACACCTCCATTCAAAATCAAAATGATACCAGTTGTGAAATAGATTTATCCAACTTAAGTAATGGCGTTTATTTCATAAGAACAAAAACAAACGTTACAAAAGTGAGTAAGAAATAACCTCACTTATCAGCTATTAAAACGTCCAATGCAAAATCCATTGGGCGTTTTTTATTTTTAAAAAAGTGATAAAATAAAAAAACGGTGACCCTTCAATTCACTGTATTTGAAAGTGTTTTTACATATTTAAAATAAGAAACATTCGATATTTAAATTTATTTTAATAGTTTTAGCAACCACAATTTTGATATTCTTTAATACATCTGAAACTATGAACACAAAAATAAGCATTCTGCTAAGTCTATTTTCACTGAGTTACTATGCTCAAAGTGGACCTGGTGGCGTAGGTTCATCCACAAATAATCCACTTTGGTTGCAGGCTGATGACATTTCCATTTCAGATGGAAGTGCTATTTCATCATGGTCTGACCGATCTGGAAATGGAAATGATGCTTCGCAAGCTACAGCAGCTTATCAAGCTACATACGAAACCTCTGAAGTTAATGGTCATGATGTGGTAAGGTTTGATGGTACAGATGATTATTTTGATGATAACAGAACTTATGATGCAAGGACATTTTTTAGTGTTTATAACATATTATCAGCTAATCAAAAAACTTCTGACTTAGGTCAAATATGGGGTAGTTACTCCGAAGGTTGGCACGTTAGTTTAGATGCTAGAAGCGGAGGTGGAACTTGGAGTTTTGACGGTGCACCAGCCCTTAATAGTGGTAACACAGGAAAACTTGCGCTCAATGGCGCTAATTATGGAGGATTTAGCGGAAATCCAGGGTCGCCAAAATGGACTTATAATCAATTTGACTTAGTTTCTGTTGAATTCAACACAACACGTACGCTTACAAGACAAGTTTTAGGTTCTTTAATTCCTCATTTTACAGTTGGCGCCCATCAATATGGTGGAGATGTAGCAGAAATTATAGTCTACAACACAGTACTTAATGATGCACAAAGAATTATTGTAGAGAATTTCCTAGCAGCAAGATATGGTTTAAACATAGCGAATGATAAGTATTCACATCAAGGAACATTTGGAAATGAAGTTGCTGGCATAGGGCGTGTTGATGCTAGTAATTTACATCAAGATGCACAAGGTACTAGTATAGTTAGAATTAACACCCCTTCTGACCTTGACGATAATGAATTTTTATTATGGGGACATAACAATGTTCATTACAGAAACGGAGCATACGAAAGTCCATGGCTTGGTGAATTACCTACCGGAGTAAACAACTCATTGCATAGAGTATGGAGAGCAGATGAGACAGGAGGCGATGTAGGTACCGTAAACGTAATGTTTAACGTGAGTGACCTAGCCATAGGTTCAACATCCGATTTAGTACTTCTTATGGATTCTGACGATGGTGATTTTAAAAACGCAACAGTAATACCACTGTCTAGTTTTTCTGCGCCATACGCAACGTTTAGTGGTGTTGACATTTCTTTAGGAAGTTGGTTTACATTAGGCTCAACAACAACCTTTAATTCTCTCCCCATAGAATTAGTAAACTTTAATGTTCAGGCTGTAGAAAACAAAGTAGATTTATCTTGGCAAACTGCCTCAGAAATTAACAATGACTATTTTTCTATAGAGCGTTCACAGGATGGTGTTAATTGGGAAACAACTTTAACCATGGAGGGCGCAGGAAATTCGTCTTCATTGTTAAATTATAAGACATTAGATACCAACCCATTGTCCGGGACTTCATTCTATAGGTTAAAACAAACAGATTTTGATGGTCAATTCACCTATTCTAAGGTAGAGACAATAACATTGAACAACTCATTCAATAATGATGTTTTAGTCTATCCTAATCCCACAAACAACAAAATCACAGTAGTTAGTGATCAAAAAGAAATGGAACAAATATTAGTATTAAATTCTTTAGGTCAAGATGTTACCAGATTTACATCTATTGAAAACCAAAATACTACAACCTGCGAGATTGATTTGAGCAACTTAAGTAAGGGTGTTTATTTCGTTAGAACAAAGACCAACGTTACAAAGGTTAGTAAAAATTAAATTTATCAAAATTTAAGTAAAAGCGACCAATGTATATTATGTTCATTGGTCGCTTTTTTGATTATAATTGAATTTACAAATTATAAACTACTTAGCATGAAAGCAATAGGTATAGATATAGATAAGAAACGTGCTATTTGTTACGCCTTAGAAAAAGATAAGCAAGATAATGTCATAAATATAACAGGCAAACAAAAATTCATAGAAGTAAAAGATGACATAGACAATGCTCAGATTAGAAACTTCGCTCAAGTAATTCACGCCTATTTTGATGAAATCTCTCCAGCTACTATTGCTATTTTAACAAGGCAAACAAAAGGTAGATTCTCTGCATCACCCTACTCCTTTAAACTAGAAGGATTAATTCAATGTTATGACAAAATAAATATTGAATTTATAACACCTCAAGCGTTAAATGCATTTTATAAAAAAAACGAGCTAAAATTAACTTGTGAGAATAAATATCAAGAAAATGCGATGAAACTTGCTAATTATCTTCTATATAAGTGATGAAGTGCTTACATTAGTATATTGAAATTTTGTTCTAGTTAAGCCTGATAATTTAAATTAAATGACATTTACTCCAGCAAAAAATAACCTATCAAAAGAAGATTTGCTAGCGAAAATAGAAGCGTTGGAGCAAGAAAATGCCTCATTAAAAAAGCAACTATCCCCTATTGAAGATGATCCCAAAACAGTTATATTTCCAGAAGTATATAAATCTGTGTTTGACAAAGCGCAAGGAACTGTTGCCGATTATTTTAAAGATATATCATTTCAGCCATCTCAAGGTACCATTACCATCAACGAAGATAGGTATGTCTTAATTCGAGCATCAGCACTCTCCTATGATTTTTTCAAAGAAATTAAAGCACTCTATCGAGACGAAGGTAAAAATGAGGCATTTGATATTGGTCAAAATTTTCTATTTGATATAGGTCATGTAATTGGTATTGAAGATGCCAAGCAGTTTCATAAAAAAATGAAACTTGAAAACCCCATAGAGAGAATCGCGGTAGGACCAGTTCTCTTTGCTTATACTGGTTGGGCTTTTGTGGATATTCTTCCAGAAAGTACACCTACCCCAGATGAAAATTTCTTATTGAAATACAATCACCCCTACTCCTTTGAGGCAGATTCATGGATTTCTAAAAACAAAAAATCTAATAAACCAGTGTGTATAATGAATGCCGCCTACTCTTCGGGTTGGTGTCAGCAAAGTTATGGTGTAGAACTAACCGCAGTAGAAATAACATGTCGAGCAAAAGGAGACGAAAAGTGTACATTTATCATGGCTCCACCACACAAAATAGAAGGACATTTAAAAACATTAAAGCAAACCAAAACCAAGAAGCATAAAGTACCTGTATTCTTTGAAAGAAAAAACATTGAAAAAACGATAAAAGATTCTCTTGAAGAAAAGGAGATGTTATTAAAAGAAATACACCACAGAGTAAAGAACAACCTTCAAATTATTTCCAGTTTCTTAAACCTTCAATTTTCAGCAATTGATAATAAGGAAATTCAAGATGCCATCGCAAAAAGTAAAGACAGGATACAATCTATGGCTTTGATACACACAAAACTATACCAATCTGACAGTTTATCCTTTATAAATTTTGATGAATACCTTAAGGAGCTTATTCAGTACATAACGCAAGGATATGGCTTAAACTCTGATGTAATTATTAATACTAATATTTCCAAAGCCACCTTCAATATTGACTTGAGTATTAACTTAGGATTGATTGTAACAGAAGTATTGACCAATGCTTTTAAACATGCATTCCCTTTCAAAAACAAAGGCATAATAACTATTAACCTTACCGCTTTGGCGAATAATCAATTTCAACTTGTCATAGCAGACAATGGAATAGGAATCTGCCCAGAAAACATCAAGGATAATAAAACAAAAACATCACTAGGCCTTGAAATAGTCCAAGCATTGGCAGATCAGATTGAAGCAAAAATGAAATACGAAACAAATAACGGTTTGAAATTTACCATTACTTTTGCTAAGCAATAAGCATGTTACGGGACGAATAACTACTTTAGGATAATGATTAGTAAAATTCATTCAATTGAATAAAAAAATGCACTGAATAACCAACATCTTTGAATTTGACCTTGTGTGTATAGCGGAATATTTAAATAATCAAACAGGTATAATATTCACCCCAGTAGTAATCTACGGCTAAAATAATATGAAAATAAACAACATTACTGTCTTTTGTGGCTCCAGTTCAGGGACGGAAGAGAAATATGAAAAACAAGCAGCACTACTTGGCGCAACAATGGCCTCTCAAAACATAGGATTAGTATACGGTGGTGCCGATATAGGTTTGATGGGAGCAGTTGCCAATGGAGCATTGAAAACAGGCGGGAAAGTAATAGGTGTATTACCTAAAATTCTAAAGACCAAAGAAATAGCACATACGGGATTGACAGAACTCATAGTAGTAGCATCAATGCATGAGC
>JBFHGR010000013.1:0-44039 GCA_041583015.1 Parvicella sp.
AGGTGGAGGGATTCCTTTATGTTTGTTGAGTGCTAAAATAGCTGCGAATCATGTTAAGTGAGATTAAAAAATATCAATGGCAAATATCAGTTGTACTATTAATTATTTTTAATGGTGTAGGACTTTTTGGAGTGCTTTTAAGTGACGACCCAAAAGAGTTCTTGTTACTTACACCATTCAATCTGATAATGAGTTCAATTATCCTTTTTAGTAATCATGCCAAATGGACTTTTCAACAAATTGCTGTTCTCGTAGGTGTTGCATTGGCTGGATTTTTCATGGAAGTGGTAGGCGTAAAAACAGGTGTTGTTTTTGGTGAATATTTTTATGAAGATACCTTAGGGTGGAAGTTGTTCGATGTTTCATTGATAATTGGATTAAACTGGGCTTTGCTCTGTTATTTTGCTGTTTATACATTTGAGAAGTATTTCAGTAATAAGTTTCTGCTTGCTCTGGTAGCATCCTTAGTACTTGTGTTTTTGGATGTTCTCATAGAGCCAATAGCAGTTTTATATGATTTTTGGGAGTGGAAAAGTGAAGAGATTCCATTGCAAAATTTTATTGCGTGGTGGGTGTTGGCTTTCGTTTTCTGTCTAAGTATTGTTTGGGTTAAGCAAGCAAGTAAAAACAAAGTAGCAGTCTATTTGTTGATTATTCAAATCTTATTTTTTGGAATTTTAAATTTAATGAAATGATAATTTTGGTGTACGGTTTAATAGTAATTGCGACCTTCTTTTTTATGGAGTTTATGGCTTGGTTTACCCATAAGTTTATCATGCACGGTATCATGTGGTATTTTCATAAGGATCATCACCAACATGAGCCAGGATTCTTTGAGAAAAATGATGTGTTCTTTTTGATTTTTGCCATTCCGAGTTGGCTTTGTATTATGCTAGGTATGATGAGTTTTAATTATTATGTTGTTTCAATAGGTGCAGGAATTGCCTTGTATGGGTTTTGCTACTTTTTAGTTCATGATGTTTTTATTCACAGAAGATTTAAGTGGCTGAGAAATACTAACAATAGTTACTTTATGGCGTTGAGAAAAGCGCACAAAATTCACCACAAGTATCTAGAGAAAGAAGATGGTGAGTGTTTCGGAATGCTAATAGTACCATTTAAATATTACAAAGAAGCATTCGGGGCTATTAACGCCAAGAAAAAACAAACTAAATCTACGGTTTGATGCAGTATCTATATTTGTGGTTAAATATATTCTCCTTGCTTGGGCCTTTGGTTTTAAGTTTTGATAGTAGAGTGGTCTTTTATAAAAATTGGAAAGCATTGTTTGTGGCTATAGGTGCAATGATGCTCGTTTTCATACCTTGGGATGTAGCGTTTGAAGTGAACGGAATTTGGGGATTCAATGATGATTATCTTTGTGGAATTCGAATCTTTCACTTGCCTATTGAAGAATGGCTATTTTTCTTTACTGTTCCTTATGCATGTGTATTTATTTATGAATGTGTCAACTATTACTTAAAGGATTATTTGGCCTCAATTATCAAACCTGTTCTCTGGGTTTTATCAGTTGTGCTTATAGTTGTGGCATTCATTTTTATGGATAGAACGTATACTTTTTATAATTTTCTAGGAGGAGGTGTATTCCTCATTTTTGTGCTGACTGTGGTCAAACCAAAATACTTAAGTAATTTTTTTTTAAGTTACTTGATAGCACTAATTCCATTTCTCCTAATTAACGGAGTCCTTACGGGAAGTGGAATTGAAAAACCTATTGTTTGGTATAATTCTAATGAAATTTTAAATGTGAGAATTTTCACCATTCCAATTGAGGATACTGTTTATTGTCTTACTATGTTGCTGCTTACAGTTGTTTGCTATGAAAAGTTTAAACTTTGGTTTAGTAAGTAAATTCTTACTTTACCAATACCTTGACTGTTAGCCATTCCTCTTCATTTCTATTAAAGAATTTTACATAGTAAATTCCCTTTTTTACATTAGATAAATTCAGTTCAGTAGATTTTACAGATTTAATTTTATTACCATACGTGTCAAAAAGTTGCATTGGTGTTGCTTCTGCAAAATGCATTTGCTCTGTTTTTCTTTTGAATAACAAAGAAGACGATTCACTTTTTTTGCTAAACACATGTGTACTCGTATCGCCATCTATGCTGATTATAAAAACCTGCAAAGAGTCTTGAGCATCTATCGCGATGCTTGCTGCAAAAAAAATAAAAACAAATAATACTGACTTTATCATGCTGTAAATGTAATGAAATTGACAGTTTTAAGCAATTTTGTCAGCATACAAGTAGTTCTTAGATTAATTTTCTGCCAAAATTTATATCAATGTCAGATTTTTTGATGTGGCACATGAATTGACAATACGTTATTGTTCCGTAATAGGAACGAATAGAATTAAATAGAAAAACAAAATAAATAATTAGAGAAATGGGAAAAATAATCGGAATCGATTTAGGGACAACCAACTCATGTGTTTCTGTAATGGAAGGAAACGAACCAGTTGTAATTCCTAACAACGAAGGTAAAAGAACTACGCCATCTGTAGTAGGGTTTACTAAAGACGGAGAAAGAGCAATTGGAGATCCAGCCAAAAGACAGGCAATTACTAATCCAATAAATACAGTGTATTCTATTAAGAGATTCATGGGTAACAACTTTGATGAGTGTGCTGATGAAATTGCTAGAGTACCATATAAAGTAGTTAAAGGAGATAATAATACTCCAAGAGTATTAATTGATGATAGAAAATATTCACCACAAGAAATTTCTGCAATGATTCTTCAAAAAATGAAGAAAACAGCAGAGGATTACTTGGGAACTGATGTTTCAGAAGCAGTAATTACTGTTCCTGCATATTTTAATGACTCTCAACGTCAAGCAACAAAAGAAGCGGGTGAAATCGCTGGTCTTACTGTAAAAAGAATTATCAATGAGCCTACTGCAGCAGCATTGGCTTATGGAATGGACAAAGCAGGTAAAGACATGAAAATCGTAGTATTCGATTTTGGTGGAGGTACACATGATGTTTCTATCCTTGAATTAGGTGACGGAGTATTTGAAGTGTTGTCTACTGATGGAGATACTCACTTAGGTGGAGATAATGTAGATGAGAAAATCATCGATTGGTTGGCTGAGGAATTCAAAAAAGATGAAGGGTTGGACTTGAGAAAAGACCCTATGGCTCTTCAAAGATTGAAAGAAGCTGCAGAGAAAGCAAAAATTGAATTGTCAAGTACTGCAAACACAGAAATCAACTTGCCATATATTATGCCTGTTGATGGTGTGCCAAAGCACTTAGTAAGAACGCTTTCTAGAGCAAAATTTGAGTCATTAATTGACGATTTGGTTAAAAGAACAATTGAGCCTTGTAAATCGGCAATGAAAAATGCAGGTTTGTCAAATAGCGATATTGATGAAATTATCTTAGTAGGTGGGTCAACAAGAATACCAGCAATTCAAGATGCAGTTGAAAAGTATTTTGGAAAAGCGCCATCTAAAGGGGTTAATCCTGACGAGGTTGTTTCTCTTGGAGCAGCTATTCAAGGTGGAGTTTTAACTGGAGAAGTTAAAGATGTTTTATTACTAGATGTTACACCTCTTTCATTAGGAATTGAAACTATGGGAGGAGTAATGACTAAGTTGATTGAAGCAAATACAACTATTCCAACTCAAAAATCACAAGTGTTCTCAACGGCTGCAGATAATCAACCTTCTGTAAATATTCACGTGTTGCAAGGAGAAAGACCTATGGCAAGTGATAACAGAACTATTGGTAACTTCTTACTAGATGGTATTCCACCTGCGCAAAGAGGTGTTCCTCAAATTGAAGTAAGTTTTGATATTGATGCCAATGGTATTATCAATGTAAAAGCTACGGATAAAGCAACTGGTAAAGAGCAGAAAATTAGAATTGAAGCTTCTTCTGGATTGAGCGAAGAAGAAATTCAAAGAATGAAGCAAGAAGCTGAAGCTAATGCAGATGCAGATGCCAAGAAGAAAGAAGAAATCGAGAAGTTAAATCAAGCGGATACGTTGATTTTCCAAGTAGAAAAAGCAATTAAAGATGCAGGAGATAAACTTACTGATGATAAGAAAGCTCCTATTGAAGAAGCGTTAGCTGAATTGAAAAAAGCACATGAAGCAAAAGATCTTCCAGCTGTAGATGCCGGAATGGAAAAACTTAATACTTTGTTCCAAGCAGCAAGTGCTGATATGTATGGACAAGGTGGTGCAGGTGCACAAGGTGCTCCAAATGCAGATGCAGGTGCTGGTACTGAAGGAGGTTCTGATGAAGAAGTAACTGATGTAGATTTCGAAGAAGTTTAATCTTCTGAGAAGCAAGGTCCCGATGCTTCGGGGAAGAAGTTTAATAACTTCTAGTAATTATATTAATATCCAAAAAAGCCCTGATAGAATTTCTATCAGGGCTTTTTCATTTTTTATATGTAGTTGTTTTTATGGTGTATAACTAGCAGCAGCATTATTCCTTGATATTGCGTGATTTTGCTGTGTGTTCAATGCAGTAGTAAAGTCACTATAACTATTTAGATAAGTATAGATTCCCGATTCATTTTGTACTGATGGCGAAATCATATCGAAATAATTTTGGTATATAGCATTTACATTAGAAGCCTTGAATGGTCCTTCTATAAAGTCATCAATATAATTGTTATAAATAGTTTGATACTCTGGTACATCATAAATGTAACCAAGCAATGGCCAGTCATTATCATTAGCAGATGCGAAATCAAAATCCATAGCACTGTTTTTATCATTACTTAAGGCTTCATTATTATCCCAAGGAATCCATTTTATCAAACCATCTGCTGGGTCATGGTATAGAAAGAAGTTGTGCGTCATGTTGCCATAAGTATCCCAATTTTGCATGGTAGTATTTGCAGCAAGGTATTTTAAATATCCATCAACATCAAAAATAGCTTCAAGGTCAGTCTTCCATTGTTCAGTATTACTTGTTCTATTGTCTGAGTTTACAACATTGTAGAGTGCTTGTAAGTCACTCCAGTCGGCAGCGTCTTCGTTTGTCTTTTTCTCTAATTCATCTGTGTCAAAAGAATATGAGTCAGAGAATCTTGCAGCGTCACCATCTGGTTTGTAACAGTTGCCTGTATTTGAGCCAAACCTATCTTCTAGCATCGTGTCAAATACTACCTCCATCATTGAATAAAGACCATAATACACAAACCCATTGCCGTCTCCATTGTCAATGTAAATTTCATAAAAACTTACTATTGGTGCTGGTACACCAAAAGAGCGAAACATGTCTGTAGCTACTTTTTCATGCATAAATGAATTATCATTGATGTTATTACCTAGTGATAATTCTTTAAATCCATAGAATCTTTGATCGTCTATCAGCGGGTTTATGTCTTCAAAATAATCAAAATCCATTCTCAATGGTTTCTTTCCTTTGCCTTGCTGGTATGCAGTTTGTAAACTTGAATTTCCCTTATATCTTATTCCTACGTCAAACCATTGGATGTCATTTAAGTAAACTTGACACTTTACAGTTACAGGTTTTTCATCAGAAAATGTGGAAGTTCCACCACCACCTCCTTGTCCACCGCCACCAGGACCCCCACCAGAACCCCCATACATGTCGTCTAAGTCATCTTGCATTGTTTCCCAATCATCATTGGTGATTACAATGTACATTTTATTGACTTGATCTTGAGGAAATACCACATTGTAATTAATTGGCGCTTGGTCACTATGTGTTAAGTAATTCCATCCTTCAGGTCTTTCTTTTGTGATTACTTCTTCTTTGTAACAAGAAGAAAACACGATTGCTATAGCAGCAAAAATTATGATGTTATTCTTCATTTGATTTGTTTTTTAAAGTGAATTTATAACCAATGCCAACCAAGTATGTTGTTTTGGGATAGGTCTCGTTTAGGTCTTTTTCAATTCCGTAGAAAATAGAAATACTGTGCTGTTTATTGAATTTGTAATCAGTACCAAGAGTGAATCTAACTTTGTCGAAATTTTTGGTGGATTCATTGCCAACGGCTCTAAATATCTCAGATGAAAATTCTGGATCTAGTTTCCAATTTTTAATGTTGTAATCAAGTTTTAACTTTAGTCTTAGATGCTTATCGGCAAAGTTTTCAGATAAGGGAAATTCTTTCCCATTTTGGAATCTAATTCTCGTTTGACCACTTAATTCGCCAACTTCAAATTTGTACGCACCATCAACATTCCATCTATGTTCAGTTTGAATAGATGAAGATTTCTGTTCCCAAATAAAACGATAGCCAATTCCAAATTTAAAGTTCTTGTTTGGCTTAAAATTGAAGCCAACTTGCGTAAATGTACGTTCAAGTTGAGAAGAGTTCTTTTTAAGTCTTAAGTTTTGAGCAATGTCAAAGTCAAACTTCGAATTAAATTTATATTTGAATTCAGCACTGGTCCAAGATTCTAAATCTGCGACCACAATAGTGTCATATTCTGTTTGGGCTTTTGTTCTATTAGATAGAACAGTGAATAAAGCAAACAGAAATAGAACCCGTCTATAACGTTTATGTATTTTCATTGTTAACTAGTTTAGTGTTTATTATAGACGAGTACGATATTAATATCCTTCGCTCTATCCTAATTATCAATGATTCTAATAGGTTTCTATTTCTCTTTTTATGTTTCTTTTTATTTTTTAGGCTGATAAATCAATGTGATTTCTAATGCTCCCATATTGTTGTTATAGTTGCTTAAGCCAGAAGTCGTGATGTCATAGCTAAGATTGAAAGTTAACTCGTCATAAGTGATTCCAGCCATAACACAAGCAGCATCTTGAATTCTGTAATACAAACCTAAATTTGCTTTTGTGTTAGATTCGCCCAAAAGGTAAGATCCTGAAGCTCCAAATAGAATCTCTCTTGCTTTACCTTGATATTGATACATTCCTTTAACGTCAATTTCAAGTTCTTTAGTGACATCTAGTTTACATCCTCCATTAAACATAAACCTTCTAGGTAATCTAGAGTCTTCTTCAGTGCTTAGCAGAGATTCCTTAGGTGAGGTAATGTGGAAGACAGAGACACCAACATATGGGTGGTAATCATTCAATTCATCTATCCATTCGTAATAGATGCCAAAGTTAAACTCAGGTACTAATTTACTCAATCGTTGGAAGTTTTCATTACTAGGTATGCTGGGGTTAAATTTACCATTGTCATATTGGTTTTCAAAAAGCAAGTCGCTATTGTTGATGTTCTTATATACAATGCCAGCTTGAAGACCTGTAGTTAAAAGGTGCTTTTTTTGATTGGGATCGGTTACTTTGTAGGCTCCAGATACAATGAAACTAAAAGCATTAAATACTTTAGCGCCATCATAATTGACCAAATACCCACCAACTCCCCAGCGATCGTTTACCGGCATGTCATAGGACATACCGAAGGTGGAAAATGGTTTTGTTGCGAGCGGTCTCCACTGGTTACGGTATTGAGATGCTGCTCGATATTTGTAATCGTCAAACATTCCTGTTAGCGCTGGTTGATAACTAGGGGCTAGTGCATCAAACTGACTAAAGTGATAATCCTGTGCACTTATGTTTATCGATAGAATTGTAAAAACAATTGCTAGTGTGCTGTTTATTTTTCTATTTTTCATAATTACTTGATTATTGATACACTTCCGTTATTATTAAACTCTTCTCCATCTACTGTAATAGCTTTTACAGTGTAGATATAATCACCAGGCGGTTGTGCTTTGCCTTTCCATGTTCCATCCCATCCTAAAGTTGGATCATTCGATTCGAAAATTAGGTTACCCCAGTTGTTGTATACTTTTAATTCAATTTCAACAAATGGACCTCCTAATACTACTAATTGGTCGTTTTCTCCATCTCCATTGGGTGAGAATCCTGTTGGTACAAGTGGAGGGAAGTAGCTGTTGTCTTCAATGGTAATTGTATTGCTAGTTGTGTCCGTACAGCCATATACACTTGTTACAATTTGAGTGATTATATAATCTCCACCGCTGGTGTAACTGTAGGCAGGGTTTTGAATATTGGAATTTCCTAAGCCATCTCCAAATGTCCAAGCCCATGAAGTTGCTCCAGAAGAGGCATCAGTTAGATTTACGTTTTCTTCAATTTTAGCAGGATTTGGGTTAATCGTGAATCCTGCTATTGGAGCCGTATTAATAGTTAAAGTTCGTATAATTTCATATTCACAACCTAAACTAGATGTTGCTGTTAAGCTAACGTCAAAAGTTCCAGTATTGTCAAATATATGTATCGGGTTTTGAGATGCAGATGTAGTTCCGTCTCCAAAATCCCATAACCAATCTGTGATAGTTCCTGTGTTTATAACTGTAGTGTCAGAAAAACTCATTGGTTGACCAATACAAGTTTCCGTATTGCTAAAGCCAACTGCTAATGGAGAGACGAGTGTTATATCAATCGAGTCTGTTATTGAATTACAAATTGATGAACCTGTGGAGGATAAATAAAGTCTAATAGATCCACTTGCTATGTCCGCTAAACTAGGTTTGTAATAATTGGACAAAATGTCATTGTTGTATGAGAATGAACCTGTACCTCCGGTAAACCAAGTTCCGCCTGGAGCGTTCATTACATTTCCTGTAATTAGAACAGAATCTACAGTTTCACAAATTTCAATATTAGAACCAGCATTTACTACAGCTAGGTCTTCTATGTTAATTCTAACTGTATCTCTTCCTTCAAGACATGATCCATGGTCTGTTGTAATTAATACTAAATCCGCAAATCCATTGGCAATGTCATTTTGAGTAATGTTGTACGATGAATTAAGCACAGTGTTGGAAGGACTAAATGTCCCCGAACCAAGTGAAATCCATTGTCCTTGAGTTGCTCCACCTGAAATGAGCCCATTTAATTGTACTACTGTGTCTGTTTCACAAGTTAGCAAATCTGAACCTGCAAAAGCATACGATGAAGGTCCAAAGTTTATGGTTACTGTGTCTGACTCTGCTGCACAACTTCCATTATTTGTAGAAGTTAAGACTAGATTAACAAATCCATTGGTTAAATCTAATGAACCAAACTTGTAGTAGGTATTGAGCAATGAATCGTTAGGTGCAAATGTTCCTGTTCCTAAACTTGTCCATATACCTGTTGTGCTGCCATTAGTAATAACACCGTTTAGTTGTGTCGAATCTGATGTTACACATACATTTTGATCGAATCCAGCGTCCACTGTAATGCCATTGGAGATGCTCAATGTAAGAGAATCAACAACTGAGTTACAACTTCCGTTTCCAGTAGACGTTAGATATAATGTAACACTTCCATTTGCAATATCTGTTGCAGATGTAGCATACGTAGCGTTTAAATCAATGTCATTTGGAGAGAATGTTCCCGTTCCTGATGTTGTCCATATTGCTCCTGATGCGCCAACAACAGCTCCATTAAGTGAAAGGTTAGGATTAGAGCTACATACGGATGCATCGGCTCCAGCGTCTACATTAGGTGCAGGAGATAGGGTGAGTTGCATTTGATCTGATGAGAAGTTACAACTGTTTGTTGCTACAAGGGTAATGATGACTGTTCCTGTGGCTGTGTCAGAAGCACTAGGTGTATATGTAGCGTTCAAGTCTGTGTTGTTTGGAGAGAAAACTCCAGAACCAGATGTTGCCCATTGACCTAGAGATGCTCCTCCGGAGATGCTCCCATTTAATGCAATTGTTCCATTATTTGCACAAACATTTTGATCTGGACCTGCATCGACCGAACCAGTAGGGTAAATGCTTATTTCTACAGTATCTGTTTCAGGTAAACAATTACCAATACTAGTAGCACTTAAGACAATTGTTACGCCTTGATTTAAAGAATCCGCAGAACTAGCTATATAAGTTGCGTTCATATCTGTATTACTTGGTGAGAACGTACCTGTTCCACTTGTGCTCCAAATACCAGTTGTTGATCCACCAGTTACGGATCCAATAAGGGGGATTGAAAGATTAGAAGCACATACTACTTGGTCTGTTCCTGCATTTACAATTGGTGCTGGCGTTATTGTTATCGCCATGGCATCTTGATTGAAGTCACAGCTATTAGCTGTTAATGTAATTGTGACATTTCCTGCATTAGCATCGCCTGTGCTTGGTATATACGTAGCATTCAGGTCAGAGGCATTAGGGATGAAAACTCCTGTTCCGTTGGTGCTCCAAGTACCTGTTGTAGCGCCTGCAGTTACAGTTCCGCTAAGTGACACGCTAGCATCATTAGCACAAACTGTGGCATCAGGACCAGCATCAGAAATTCCCGCTGGAAGTATAGTTATAGTCATTTGGTCGGTTACTGGATTACAAGTGTTGTTATTGGTTGACTCTAAGGTTAAAGTAACTACTCCAGATAAAGAGTCAGCGGAACTTGCAGCGTAAGTAGCATTTAGTGTAGTATTGTTTGGAATGAAAGTACCACTTCCAGAAGTGCTCCACATTCCTGTGTTTGTTATCCCAGAAACAGATCCTGAAAGATTTACATCTAAGTCATTCGCACAAACAACCTGATCTACTCCTGCGTCTACTATAGGTGCCGGAGCAATGGTTACAATAATATCATCACTTTCTGATAGACATGATCCATTTCCTGTTGTAGTTAGCGTAAGTGTTGCACTTCCGTTTGTTATTTCTGTTGTAGATGGTGTATAAGTTGCGGTCATATCTGTAGTGCTTGGACTGAATGATCCTGAGCCTCCAGACCAAATACCACCTGATGCGATATTAAATCCACCATTTAATGTTACAGTTGGGTTGTTAGCACATGAAGTAATATCAGTCCCTGCATCCACTGTGGGTCCTGCTGTAAAAGTTATGGTGACATTATCGGTTTCTGGATTACATGTTCCATTTCCTGTAGTAGTTAGCGTAAGTGTCAATGATCCACTAGCAATTTCTCCAGCTGTAGGTGTGTAGACTGTATTTAGTGAGTTGTTACTTGGAGTGAAAATTCCTAAACCTCCAGACCATTGTCCTCCAGATGCTCCATTTACTGAACCAACTAAATTAATGTCAGCGTTATTTGCACAGACAGTTTGGTCTACTCCTGCATCAGCTGTCGGTGAGTTTGAAATGACTATTTGAACATCATCAGTAGTTGCGGCACATGTTCCATTTCCTGTTGAAGTAAGTGTCAAAGTCAAACCTCCTGAAGCAATTTCAGATGGTGTTGGCGTGTAGATAGCATTTAAATCTGTTGCAGAAGAATTAAATAGGCCACTTCCTCCAGTCCAGATACCTCCTCCAGCATTGGTGATAATTCCAGCAAGATTTACATTTGGGTTGTTGGCGCATGACACCTGATTGGCACCTGCATTTGTAATGGGTTCTGGTTCTATGGTAATTACAACATTGTCTGAAACCGGAGAACAGTTACCATTTCCAGTTGTAGTCAATGTTAGTGTTACAGTGCCAGCCAAAATTTCAGCAGCAGATGGTGTGTAGGTTGCGTTTAATGAATTTGCATTTGGCGAGAATGTTCCGCTACCACCTGACCATTGCCCTCCAGAGGCTATGGAAACAGATCCATTTAAGGTAACATTAGGGCTGTTAGCACAAACTGATTGGTCTGTTCCAGCGTCTACAGTTGGTGCTGCAGTAAATGAGATAGTTATATTATCTGATTCAGGATTACAAAGTCCATTCCCGGTAGATGTTAAAACTAGAGTTAAGCTTCCAGATGCAATTTCACTGGCAGTTGGTGTGTATGTAGTATTTAAACTTGTAGAGTTTGGTGTGAAAACACCTAGTCCGCCAGACCATTGCCCTCCTGTTGCTATAGATACAGAACCAGAAAGTGAAACGTTTGCATTATTTTCACAAAGTGTTTGGTCTGCGCCTGCATCTACCACCGGTGTTGGTGAGTAATTGATGGTAACAACGTCAGATTCAGGACTACAGTTTCCATTACCAATAGTGGTTAAGGTTAATGTAACCGAACCCATTGCTATTTCGGCAGAAGTTGGGGAGTAAGTAGCGTTTAGTGCATTCACATTAGAAAATGTTCCTGCTCCACCGCTCCACTGCCCTCCTGTGGCAGTTGTGATTGAGCCACTCAGAGTAGCATCAGGATTGTTACTACAAACAGTTTGATTTGCTCCTGCATCTACAGTTGGTGCTGGACTAAATGTAATAATGATATTGTCGGTTTCTTGGTTGCAAATACCATTGCCAGTTGTAGTCAATGTTAGTGTTACAGAACCAGCAGTGATTTCCGCAGCGGATGGTGTGTAGGAAGTTATAAGTGAAGTGTTGTTTGGGGAATAAGTTCCTGTTCCTCCCGACCAAATTCCTCCTGATGCAATTGTTACTGCACCCACAAGGTTTACGGTTGGATTGTTTTTACATACTGTCTTATCTGATCCAGCATCCGCAGTTGGTGCAGGAGTAATGTTTAAGGTCATGTTATCAGAAACCGGAGTACAGTTTCCTGTTGAAATTAAGTTTAATGTAACCGCACCGGCAGAAATGTCGGCAAGGCTAGGTACATACTGAGCGTTTAAATCAAATTCATCTGGTAGGAATTGACCAGATCCAGACGTAGTCCACATACCAGTTGTTGTACCTCCTTGCACCAATCCAGATAATTGAGCTGTATCATTGGCACAAACAGTTGCATCCAAGCCAGCGTCAATGATGATTTCAGCTGCAAATTCTGAAAAAAAGCCATATCTGCATCCAGTAGAACCACCACCGTTAATAATTGCAAGTGAAAATACATCTGTTGAGTTTGAAACTAAATAAGCTTGATTTACTGGGATTTCTGTATTGTTGAATGGTAGTACCGCTGCCATCCATTGTCCACCAGTACCTGGAACGGGTAAAAACAAGGCTGGGTTAATTGTAGCGGTGCCCGGACCGGTCATTGTAAAGTCATTAACAGAACCTGCACGAACTAAGATATTTAAGAAAAAACCTTCACTGGTTGATCTTGTAAATGATATTTGTTCAGAACCAGCACATCCAAGGGGTGGGAGAATAGCTTGCCCGGCTTCGCATCCAAATCCTGTTACGTGAGTTACATATGCTGGTTTTGATGTTTCCACATAAACACTGTTGTCGGCAGATGAATTAAGATAATCCATGTCATATCTATATGTCTGTCCTGCAAAAAGAGTGGCAGTGGGAACGGCTGATCCGTTGATATAAACTTTGGTGTTGTTTTCTGTGGCAAGAATGAAAATACTTTCATCTCCATTGTTATTTAACTGACCTTTTACAGCAATGTATTCTGTTCCAACAATTCCAACTGGTACAATTTGGTCTCCTAATAAATCATAACAACCTCCTGATGGATTGTGGTCAGAATCATCTTTAATGGTTACTGCTATGTCTTTATCCGAGACAATTACTGCGCCCGATGGGTGGTTTTCTGGAAGGTGAAAGTTAGTTCCGGTCCATCCACAAGAGTATGTTTCTCCTTGATCTAGCATAATTGAGAAAGGTGTTAATGCTGGATGGCCGTCTACTTCTACAGGTGAATAAATCATGACTTCTGTAGCATTTTCTGTTGCTACTATGTCGAAGGATGCATATGCTTGATGTGGCGCACTAAATCCACTTTCGTTATAAAAGGGAGCGTGATTATGTAAGGGAACATAAAATTCTTGTCCAAGTGAGTTTTTCCCTTTAAGTGCAAAAATGTCCGTATTATTTGTATTGCTTACTTCGTAATAGGCCATTATTGTGTCGGTAGAAACAATTCTAAGACCTGTGGTAAGGACCGTATTGGTAGGTGTAGTTTCTAAATCTCCTACAAACAGACTTAAATCTTCTTGAAGAGATCCATTGGCAGGAATATTCCTCACAATAGGAGTAAATCCTGGGTTGGCAGGTTGATCAATCGTAACCGTAACTGGCTGACTAAAGGTGGACATGTTGAGGTAGATCGGCACTCCTCCTGGACTAGCATGCAGATAAGTTACGTCAGGTGGAGCAAACCAGAACTCCGTTCCAGATTGAGCGTTTGATTGATTAAGGATAAAAAGGGTAAATAGTGAAAGTAGCAGTCTTTTCATGGTGCTGTGGTTAAGTAAGGTTAATAATAGGTGTAATGGGTTACGCGTGCAAGTTGTTAAAAGATACTAAATTTTAAGTTTTTTAGACCAATCCCGTTATTTTAAAGATGAACTATCCATTATTTGATAGTTTAATAATAGCGTATTTTACCTCCAAACAATTTCTTCCTCAGTATTTTACAATGCTTAACTCTTGAAATAATTATAATATTAACCAAATCAATTGGAATGTAACTTTGTTGGGTATTTATTGATGGTAAAATTGAAAATTATAAACATAAAGTGGGGTTTTTGGTATAAATGAGATAAAGAAACAAGCGAGTTTATTGATGCATTAATCTAAATAAATATTTATTCTTGCAAATAAATCACATTCGCTGTCATTTTAAGATGAAGTTTTGGAGGAAAGGCTTAGCAAAAGAAACCTTCGGTGCTTTAGTTGATTTTGGATTTAATCAACGGAAGTTAACTGAAATCTATGTTGTTGTTGAAGAAGGAAACTTGGATTCAACCAAATTGATATAGTCGCAAGGTTTTAAAATGATAGAAAAAGGAAATTGAATATTTTTCAAAAATTAAAATGAAATTAGATATAAAATCAGCCAAACCATTGCAATACAATTCGATGTATACAGATTATGGTATCCTTAATAATTTTGAAAGCATTCCTAAAGCATTAAAATTTAGTTACAGCAGAAAAAAGGAAATTAACAAGATATACATTGGTGTAGGTGTTGTGGCTCTCATTGGTAGTTTGCTTGTTTTGAACTATCTCAAAGTATTCACTATAGACAGTCAATTGCTTTATTGCATATTGTTTTTTGTGATATCCTATTTGTTCCTAGCGTGGTATCAACTGGATAAACCAGTAAATTATCTGCTTACAGAAACTCATTTTTCTGTTAACGGTGTGCAAATTCCGTGGAAAGAAATCAAGCAGATAGAGACAGTGACGTTTAATACAGGGAGCACCACAAAAGAGCTTTACGGTTTAAGAATAATTGCACCAGATTTTGACGATGTTATCGTTGCTAATATTGATATCAATGAAATGGAGTTTGATAAAACAGACTTACCTCAAATCGTTTACATGTTTTGGAAGAGAGGAATAAAATCTAAATCTATTAAAAATCAAGAATCGTAATTATCATTTTTTGCACATCTTTGCACTCTCGTGAATATCGAACAACTTAAACATATTTTTAATGCGTCTCCATTAGTGGAGACCATTTGCAATTTCCTTAAAGAAGATGAGGTAAAGATTCAAGCCAAAGGATTGGTTGGTGCAGCGGAAAGTTTTGTGGCAAATGGTGTTTTTACTCAAATGCCAGGTAATTATCTCTTTATCTTGAATGACAAAGAAGAAGCAGCCTATTTTTATAATAGTTTGGAAAGTATTTCTGGGATTGAAAGAGGTACTACTCTGCTTTTTTATCCTGCTAGTTATAGAAGGCCATATCAAATTGAGGAAATTGACAATGCCAATGTGGTGCAAAGAACGGAAGTACTAAGCATTATACGTAAGAAACGAAAAAACATTATTGTAGTTACGTTTCCAGAAGCAATTGTAGAGAATGTTGTTACCAGAAAGAATTTAGAAAAAAACACTCTTGAAATTGAAGTTGGCAAGAATTACTCAATCGATTTTATTAATGAGTTATTGATTGAGTATGATTTTGAAAAAGTAGATTATATCTATCATCCTGGGCAATTTGCTGTGAGAGGTGGTATTGTAGATATTTATTCGTTTTCTAATGATTTGCCATATAGAGTTGAATTCTTCGGTGATGAGGTGGAATCTATCCGTGTTTTTAATCCGGAGGACCAATTGTCTATCAATACGGTGAAACGTTTTTCCGTAGTTCCAAATGTGTCAGAAAAATTAATAAAAGAAGAGCGAGAGTCTTTCTTAAATTACATACCTCAGGATACGAAGATTTGGCTCAAAGATTTTGAATCAGCGCAAGCAAAAATTGACAAAGGATATGAAAAAGCAAATTATGCTTTTGATAAGATGGAGTCAGAAATGCGCAGGTTGTCGCCAGCGCAATTGTACTTAGCGCCTTCAGATTTTAAGAGACAAATAGGGGAACACAAAATTATTGAGTTTGGGCAAAGGTTTTATTTTAAGGATGCTAAATTGGTTCAGTTTGATCAGCAGCCACAACCTCCATTTAATAAGAATTTTGAGTTACTAATTGATGATTTAAATTCAAAGTCCAAAGATGATTATATTAATGTAATTTGTAGTAATAGTGAAAGTCAGTTGCATAGATTGGAAACAATCTTTAATGACATTGGTAAAGATGTTAAGTATTCACCAATGCCAATTGATATCCATGAAGGTTTTGTAGATAAGGATTTGAAGGTGGCTTGTTATACAGATCATCAAATCTTTGAAAGGTATCATAAGTTTAAACTCAAAGAAGGTTATAGAAAAGCAGAGCAAGCATTTACACTGAAAGAAATTTACAACCTCCAAAAAGGTGACTTTGTGGTTCATATAGATCATGGAGTTGGGCAGTTTTCTGGATTAGAAAAAATTGATGTCAACGGAAAAATGCAAGAAGCCGTAAGGTTGCTTTACAAAGGAGGAGACATTCTCTACGTAAGTATTCACTCTTTGCATCGTATTACTAAGTTTACTGGTAAGGAAGGAACGCAACCTAATCTTAATAAATTAGGTTCACCAGCATGGGTAGCGGCTAAAACTAAGGCAAAGTCTTACATCAAAGAAGTAGCATTTGATTTAATTCAATTGTACGCCAAAAGAAAAGCGAGTAAAGGATTCGCTTTTTCTCCAGATAATTACATGCAAAATGAATTGGAAGCATCCTTTATTTTTGAAGATACGCCTGATCAGATTATTGCCACTGCCAAGGTGAAGGAAGAAATGGAGAAAGATTCTCCAATGGATCTATTGATTTGTGGTGATGTAGGTTTTGGTAAAACTGAGATTGCAGTGCGTGCGGCATTCAAAGCGGTTTTGGACGGTAAACAAGTAGCAGTATTAGTTCCAACTACAATATTGGCTTTTCAACATTTTCAAACATTCTCAGAAAGGTTAAAAGATTTCCCTGTTACGGTAGATTATGTAAATAGGTTTAAGTCTACCAAAAAGAACAACGAAACTTTCCAAAGATTAAAAGAAGGGAAGTTGGATATCATTATAGGTACACATAGGTTGGCTGGTAAAACAGTTAAGTTTCATGATTTAGGATTGTTGGTGATAGATGAGGAACAAAAATTTGGTGTTGGAGTTAAGGATAAATTGAAAACGCTCAAAGAAAATGTGGATACATTGACGCTTACCGCAACACCAATACCAAGAACATTACAGTTTAGTTTGATGAATGCACGTGATTTGACCGTTATTCAAACGCCTCCACCTAATAGGTATCCTATTGATACAATTATTCAGTCGTATAGTGAAGAGACGGTGCGTGATGCTATTAATTATGAGGTGCAGCGCGGAGGTCAAGTCTACTTTGTAAATAATCGTGTGCAGAATATCAATGAAGTAGCGGGGATGATTAAACGTGTTTGTCCTGACGTACGAGTTGCAGTTGGTCATGGGCAGATGGAGGGTAGTAAGTTGGAAGCAATTATCATGGATTTCATGGAGGGAATGTATGATGTATTGGTAGCAACAACTATTATAGAAGCAGGTATTGATATTTCTAATGCCAATACTATTATCATCAATAATGCGCATCAATTTGGGTTGAGTGATTTGCATCAATTGAGAGGTAGAGTAGGACGAAGCAACAAAAAAGCATTTGCTTACATGTTTACTCCTCCAACACATCACTTAACGGAGGAGGCAAGAAAAAGATTGAACGCCATTGCGCAGTTCTCTGATTTGGGTAGTGGATTCAATATTGCCATGCGTGATTTGGATATTCGTGGAGCAGGAGATTTGTTGGGAGGAAATCAAAGTGGATTTATTTCAGATATTGGGTTTGATACTTATCAGAAGATATTGGACGAAGCTATCCAAGAATTAAAAGCTACAGAGTTTAAAGATGTCTTTAAAGAAGAATTACTTAACAAGCCTTTTGTTGCGGATTGTAATTTAGAAACAGATTTGAACCTTGTGATTCCTGATGATTATGTGAATGAGGTTGCAGAACGATTGAGTCTATATAAAGAATTAGATGAGTCCAATACAGCAGAAGATCTTCAGAAGTTTGAATTAAAACTTAAGGATAGGTTTGGGGATATTCCTCCTAAAACCCAAGAGTTAATAAAGGCAGTACACTTGCGTTGGGTAGCCAAAGAGATAGGTTTTGAAAAATTGGTGCTAAAGAAAAATACTTTAATCGGAACATTCATCCAAGATCAACAGTCGCCCTATTATGAATCGGAAAAGTTTACCAAAGTACTGGATTACATTAAAGTCAATCACCACATTGCAGACATGGCAGAAAAGAATGGTAAATTGAGAATGAGGTATGATAATGTGAAGACGGTAAGTGAGGCTTTGGAGTTGTTGAGTGTAATAGTGTAGATTGACAAGAACTTTTAGTTTTGTCTGTTACATTTGAAAAGGTATATTTACAGATAACTTTATATATTTACCAGATGAACATATATAGATTAGTTTTAGTCTTGTTTCTTGTAGCACTTCTTGTAAATTCGTGTAGTATACAAAAAAGAAGGTATGGCAAAGGTTTTTACATTCCAAAGAAAAGTGGGGTAGCAAAAAAATCAAGTTCTGATAATGTTAAAATGGAACCTATGTCATTTTTGACAACGCCAGTTTTGATTGCTGGAAAAGAAAATGATGTTGAAAATGAAACGGTTCCAGTTGAAGCGGAAGTTGTTGAGGTAGATTCAGAAGATGTTGTAATAACAAACACAGAATGTGATGTAATTATTTTTAGAGATTTAAGTGAGGTTTCTTGTATTGTTGAAGAAGTTGGTACTGAATTTATTAAATATCGTAAATGCGGTTTTGAAGATGGTCCTATTTATTCAGAGAGTAAAAGCAAAATTTCTTCCATAATGTATAGAAATGGATCTGCCGATCATTTTAAAGTTGAGGAGAAAAAAGAGGAATCTATTACTGAGCACAAGAATTGGGAAGTAGACAATAGGGAAGATGAAATTTTAGGAATGACGAGTTTTGCATTAGGGGTTTTGGGCATTCCGCTTCTGTCAATTATTTTTGGACTGATTAGTTTGCATAGAATAAAAAATAATCCTGAAAAATATAAAAGTTCTATGTTCGCTTATGTGGGAATAGGATTAGGTGTTGTCTTGATTGCATTTATTGTGATTGTTTTATTAGTGCTTTAATCGCTTTAACAAGGAGTATCCTTGTGTAATTAAGCAGAAAACTATAAGTAAAGTGTTTTCTTGTTTACGTAGTTGTATTCATCAAATTTTGTAAATTTACATTATGATATACGAATTCAACGGACTTAAACCAGTCATCCACGAAAGTGCTTTTATTCATCCTCAGGCTAATGTTACTGGTAATGTTTTTATTGGTAAAGATGTTTATATTGGGCCGTTTTGTACTTTAAGAGGTGATTGGGGCAAGATTGTTATCGAAGATGGGTGCAACGTGCAAGAAAGTTGTACCATTCATATGTTTCCAGGAACTACGGTTACTTTGAAAAAAGGAGCTCATATTGGTCATGGAGCTATTGTGCATGGCGGAACTATAGGAGAAAATTGTTTGATTGGTATGAATGCAGTGATTATGGATGATGTGGAGGTTGGAAAAGAATGTATCATTGGTGCATTGTGTTTTGTGCCTGCCAAAACGAAAATTCCAGCAAGAAAGATTGTATTGGGGAACCCAGCCAAGGTAGTAAAGGATGTTAGTGATGAAATGATTGCATGGAAAACTGCAGGGACGGGATTGTATCAGCAGCTGCCTAATGATTGTCGAGAAAGTTTAAAAGAATGTGAACCATTAAGAAAGGCAGAAGAGAATAGGCCAATTCAAGATGTATCCTTAAAAATATGGAAGGATACTTAAGAAAGTTATGCAAGGTTTTTATGGAGTATGGTTAAATATTTAGTGAACTTATTCACAAAAAATTTCAACCTCAAAAATTCTTGTTACTTTCGGCTCTTTAAATGAGTTAATGTGATATTAGTCATAATAAAAAAGATGTTTACATGAAAATAGGTATTGACATAGCCGGAGGAGATTTTGCACCAAATGCAACAATAGAAGGAGCGGTTAAAGCTTTGCAAGGGTTGAATGCAGATGATGTAATTGTGCTGATTGGTGATGAGAATATTGCCAAAAGAAAGGTGGAGGAGTTTGGGGGTAATGTTACTGATTTTCAATATATACACGCACCAGACATTATAGAAATGGATGAACATCCTGTTAAGGCATTAAAGAAAAAGCCATACTCCAGTATTTCAGTAGGGTTTCATATGATGTCCGAAGGGAAATTAGATGCATTCTCAAGTGCAGGAAACTCGGGAGCAATGCTAGTAGGCTCAATGTATTCTATTAAGCCAATTACAGGGGTGTTTAGACCTTGTATAACTTCAGTTTTACCTAAAGATGACGGAGGAGTAGGAGTGATTTTGGATGTTGGAGTAAATGCAGATTGCAAACCAGATGTACTGTATCAATTTGGAATAATAGGAAGTCTTTATGCCGAATTTGTTTACGGTATAAAAAATCCAAAAGTTGCGTTATTAAATATTGGAGAAGAAGAAGAGAAGGGGAATTTATTATCGCAAGCCACTTATAAGATGATGAAAGATACTACAGATTTTAATTTTGTAGGAAATGTTGAGGGGCGGGATTTGTTTGATAATCAGTCGGATGTGATTGTATGTGACGGGTTTACAGGGAATGTAGTCCTAAAAGAAGCAGAGGCTTTTTATAAGATGATAGCCAAACGAAATATGCTAGATGATTATTTCTCAAGATTTAATTATGAGGAGTATGGAGGCACACCTATTTTAGGTGTAAACGGTAATGTGTTGATAGGACATGGGATTTCTTCGGCTGAAGCTATCAAAAATATGTTACTTTTGAGCCGTGATATTGCAAAGGCAGATTTGCCAGGAAAAATAAAAACAGCGTTTAAATGACAAAAATAAGAGCAGCCATTACAGCCGTTCACGGTGAGCTTCCAGAACAAAAGTTGACCAATAAGGATTTGGAAAAAATGGTGGATACCAATGACGAATGGATAACATCTCGTACTGGTATAAAGGAAAGAAGAAAAGTTTCTGAAGGTGAAGTTTTTTCGGATTTTGGAGCTAAAATAGTAGCTAAGATTTGTGAGAAAAGAGGGATTTCTCCTTTGGAAATAGATATGGTAATTGTAGGAACTATAACTGGTGACTACGTTTTTCCAAGTACATCAAATGTTATTTGTGATAAGGCCGGGGCAAAGAATGCCTGGGGGTATGATATTGCAGCTGCATGTTCGGGTTTTATTTTCTCGTTAACAACTGGTCAACAGTTTATAGAAAATGGAACTGCCAAAAAAGTTATCGTAATTGGAGGTGATATAATGTCTAGTATTATCAATTATAAAGATAGAGCTACTTGTATTATTTTTGGTGACGGATTTGGAGGTGTGCTTTTGGAACCAGATGAGTCTGGTCATGGTATACAGGATGCTATTATGAGAGTGGATGGTAGTGGAAGAGAGTTTTTAATACAGAAAGCAGGAGGGTCTGCCGAGCCAATTACAGAGGAGAATGTAAATAGTGCTGATAGGTATGTTTACCAAGAAGGTAGAACCGTTTTCAAACATGCTGTCACCAATATGGCCGGAGTGTCTGCAGAAATAATGGAAAGGAATAATCTTACAGGTGAGGATGTAGATTGGCTGGTACCACATCAAGCTAATTTAAGAATTATCGATGCTACTGCAGAAAGAATGGGATTAGGAAAAGAAAAAGTAATGATCAATATCCATAAATTTGGTAATACAACTTCAGGAACCATTCCTTTATGTTTATGGGAGTGGGAAAACAAATTGAAAAAAGGTGATAATGTAGTTATTTCAGCTTTTGGAGGAGGCTTTACTTGGGGTGCTATTTACCTAAAATGGGCATATTAGTATAATAAATAGTCGTTTTTTTATCAAAAAACTCAAATTTGAGCTTGTTTCTGATGAAAATATATAAATTCGTTTAATCAAATTACAAACATACACACGTTATGAAGTTAACAGAAATTCAAGAACTAATAAAATTCGTAGCCAAATCAGGTGTCGAAGAAGTTGAAATTGAACAAAAAGATTTTAAAATATCTATCAAGGCAGAGTCTAAGAAAAAGTCTAAAGACAAAGAAAAAGAAACTGTTTATATACAACAGCCTGCCGCACAGCAACAATTGCAAGCGGCTCCGGCTCCAGCGCCTGCAGCACCAGTTGCGGCACCTGCAGCACCTGTAGCACCTGCTGCTCCAGTTGAAGAGACAAATAATTATGTTGAAATTAAAGCGCAAATGATTGGTACTTTCTATAGAAAGCCAAATCCAGATTCAAAACCATTTGTTGAGGTAGGTGATACTGTCAAAGTAGGTGACGAAATCTGTATCATTGAAGCAATGAAACTTTACAATAAAATAGAGTCTGAAGTCTCAGGTAAAATTGTAAAAGTATTGGTTGATGATATGACACCAGTAGAATTTGATCAGCCATTGTTTTTGGTAGATCCATCATAAATTTCTCAACCAAATAATATATTATTATGGCGAAAAGAAAGTCAAAAGAGGATTTTATGTTCAAGAAAGTCTTAATTGCTAATAGAGGAGAAATCGCTCTAAGAGTAATTCGTACTTGCAAAGAAATGGGCATAAAAACCGTTGCAGTATACAGTACTGCAGATAAAGAAAGTCTACATGTAAGATTTGCAGATGAGGCGGTTTGTATAGGACCTCCAGCAAGTGCAGATTCTTACTTAAAAATAGCAAATATTATTGCAGCAGCGGAAATAACCAACGCTGATGCTATTCACCCAGGATACGGTTTTTTGAGTGAGAATGCTAACTTCTCTAGAATTTGTCAAGAAAATGACATCAAGTTTATTGGTGCTTTACCTGAGCAAATTGAAGGAATGGGAGATAAAGCTACTGCCAAAGAAACCATGAAGAAAGCCAAAGTGCCTTGTGTGCCTGGTTCGGATGGAATCTTGAAGGATTTAGCTCAGGCTACAAAGATTTCTAATAAAATGGGGTATCCCGTTATGCTAAAAGCTACCGCTGGTGGTGGAGGTAAAGGAATGCGAGTTTGCTGGGATGATGAAGGATTGGCTGAAGGATGGGCTAGTGCACGTCAGGAAGCAGCTGCAGCATTTGGAAATGATGGTATGTATTTGGAAAAATTTGTGGAGGAACCAAGACACATTGAAATTCAAATTGCAGCAGATCAATACGGTAACGTTTGTCATTTGTCAGAAAGAGATTGCTCTATTCAAAGAAGACATCAAAAATTGGTTGAGGAAGTTCCTTCTCCTTTTATGACGGATGCGCTTCGTAAGAAAATGGGAGAGGCAGCTAAAAAAGCGGCAGCGGCTGTAAATTATGAAGGAGTTGGTACGGTTGAGTTTCTTGTAGATAAGCACAGAAACTTCTACTTCATGGAAATGAATACGCGTATTCAAGTTGAGCATACCATTACTGAAGAGGTGATTAGTCATGATTTAATCAAAGAACAGATTAAAATTGCTGCTGGACATAGAATTTCTGGCGATGATTATTTCCCTAAAATGCATGCTATCCAATGTAGAATTAATGCAGAGGATCCGTATAATGATTTTAGACCTTCTCCAGGTAGAATTACAGAGTATCACAAACCAGGTGGCCATGGTGTTAGAATAGATACACATGCTTATGCTGGATACATGATTCCTCCATATTATGATTCTATGATTTCAAAATTGATAGTTGTAGCACAAACTCGTCAAGAGGCAATTACTAAAATGAAAAGAGCATTGGATGAATACATTATTGAAGGTGTGAAAACTACGATACCTTTTCATCAACAATTAATGAAAGATCCTAAGTTTATTGAAGGCGATTTTACTACTAAATTTATGGAAACTTTTGTTTTGGAAAAACCATAGAAAAGAAAAACTATTTATAATTAATCCTGATTACAATTGTAGTCAGGATTTTTTTTTGTCTATTTATTTAAATCATCACTCCACATGATAACTTTGGGGTTGTTGCTAAATTGCTCTAAGTCTTTTGTGAAAATGATGACACCTAGATCGGATAGCATTAAAAAACCTCCTCCGCCAAGCGTAAATGTATAAATAACCGGAACAACAGGAGAGGTGCCCAAATAAAGTCTATGGACGCCAAATAAACCAAGGCTTAAGTTTAACCCTGTAGCAACTAATTTTGAGTGCTTATTGGATTTCCTGTTTTTTATGTCAACGTTTCTATGTTTTTCAAAAAATGTATGGTGCAATTTATTTTTAAAGTCATTCTCTCTCTGACCAATTACATGAATGGAAGCAGTAAATAATAATATGAAAGCGAAATGTTTGAGCATAAAAAAACCACGTCTATTGAGACGTGGTTCAAAGTTATGTAATAAAATGCTAATTATTTATTAGCAGCATATAATTCAGAAACTTTTGCCCAGTTGATTACATTGAAAAATGATTGTACGTAATCCGGTCTTCTGTTTTGGTAATGTAAATAATAAGCGTGTTCCCATACATCTAGCCCTAAGATTGGGAATCCTCCACAACCAACACCTGGCATCAATGGGTTATCTTGATTTGGGGTAGAACAAACTTCTACTTTTCCTCCTTTATGAACACATAGCCAAGCCCATCCTGACCCAAAACGAGTTCCAGCTGCTTTAGCAAATACCGCTTTAAATTCAGCAAATGATCCAAATGCAGCATTGATAGCATCTGCTAATTCTCCTGTTGGTTCACCACCTCCGTTTGGAGACATTACTTCCCAGAAAAGTGAGTGGTTGTAAAAACCTCCACCATTATTTCTTACTGCCGCATTATTCATATCAAGACCAGTTAAAATGTCTTCAATTGATTTTTCCGCTAAGTCTGTTCCTTCAATCGCAGCATTTAGGTTGTTAGTATATCCTTGGTGATGCTTACCATGGTGAATCTCCATAGTTCTAGTGTCAATATTTGGTTCTAATGCATCAAATGCGTAAGGTAATTTTGGTAATTCAAAAGCCATAATTATTTTGTTTTAGATTTGTAAATTTGTGAGTTGTAAAGTTAGTAAATGAGAATTGAATTATCGATTCTAAATAAGAAGAATTTTGACGGTTTGAACTAACTATTTAAATCTTGATTTTATGCGTGTATGTTTTTTTTTCGAGATATAGGTCTTGATAGAGAAGTTTTTTAGGGATGCTTTGTATATGATTTAACCACTTGTCGTTGTTTCCCCTTTGGAAAATTTTAATGGCGTTATGCCTGTTTTTCTTTTAAAAAATCTACTAAACTCTTCAAGGTTGTTGTAGTAGAGAAGTGATGCAACTTCCGTAATGTTATATTTCCCGGATGAAAGTAGGTGTTTGGCTTGTAGGAGTAGCATTTCGTCAATGTGCTCTTTGGCTGTTCGCCCCGTAGTGTCCTTAAGTAATTTACTCAGTTGTGCAATGGAAGTGTTTAGTGCTTCGGCATAGAACGTTACTTTTCTTTCTTTATAAAAGTGTTGAAGTAGTAAGTTTTTGAAATCTGCTAAACGCTTTTCGTTGCCAATATGCTTTGTGTCATCATATTCAAGAGTGTCGTTTTTTGAGATTAAAATATTTTCTAATTCATAAAGTAATATGATTATCTGACTTCGAACTAATTCTCTGCCAAATAAATGGTTGTTTTGATTGATGCTGTCTTTTATTCTTTCTATCTGTGTAATGATAATTTGTTGGTTCTCTTTAGAGAAAATTAGATGTGGAACTCCTTTACTTCTTAAAATTTTAAACCTTTCTAGAAAGTAGATGTTGTTGAGGGTTTCTGTAATGAAACTTTTTTCAAACATTAGTAATACGCACATAAAGTCTTCTGATGCGTTGTATGCTTCTAAGGTGTTGTAAGGGCTAAAAGAAGCAAAACTTCCTTTACTGTAATGAATCTCTTTACCCGATACTTTGAGTATTATACTACCCGAAAGACAAAACGCAAACTGATAGCCGTTCATTCTTAATGAGTAATTTTTGATGAGGTTGCGTGGGCGTACTTCTGTTATGTAATATTCTTGAGCATTTCTTTTTTTTATTCTTTTTTGAATGTTTTGGTAATGCTCTTGAGATGAGTTCATGATGGGTGCTTTTTTTTGAAATTTTATGATATATAAGTTAAAATAGTCAAAAAAATATAAAAAAATGTCAAATATTGATATATTTTTCTGCATATTTTTACAGTCGTTCAGTCAAATGATAGAGTTTACGTAAGAATTTTAGATTGATTTGTTAAATATTTAAATACGGTTTAAGGCTATGAAAGAGTATGGGAAAACGCATGAAGTAATCAATCAATATGCAGAGTTGGAAGATTATAATTTATTTAAAACAGATGCAGTGCTTCGGGCTTATTTTGAAAAAGAAGGTTTGGAGTGGGCAAAGGAAATTCTTGTTGCTACGGGAATGGATATGGGAAAATCGGAAACATATCATCAAGCAGCGTTGGCCAATACATTTACCCCAGAGTTAAAATCTTTTGATAATCGTGGAAATCGGATTGATTTTGTCGAGTTTCATCCAGCTTGGCATTGGTTTACTAAGTATGTGAAAAATTCAGGTATGATTTCTATACCTTTTGAAAGTGAAAAGCCATATCGTTGGTCCTTATCTGCTGCAAATTTTATGTTAATGACGCAAGTGGAAGCGGGTTCTATGTGTCCATCAACAATGACGCAAGGTGCTATTCCGGTTATTGCAAAGGAACCGGCTTTATGGAGTCAATTGTCTGAAAAACTATTAAGTCATGAATATGATGAAAGAGATTTGCCTATTTCAGATAAGAAGTCTATTTGGATAGGAATGGGAATGACCGAAAAACAAGGAGGGTCTGACGTAAGGAGTAATGCTACTATTGCTACTCCTATTGGAAAGTCAGGTAGAGGAGAAGCCTATTTGTTGAGAGGACATAAATGGTTTTTTTCTGCTCCAATGTGTGATGCACATCTTGTAGTTGCTAAGACAAGTGATACTGATGCATTGGGCTGCTTCTTTGTCCCTAGATGGAAGTTTGATGGTGTCAAGAATAGCGTACATGTTCAAAGGTTGAAAGACAAAGTGGGTAACAAGAGTAATTCAAGTAGTGAAGTAGAGTTTGCAGATGCTTGGGGGATATTAATTGGGGAAGAAGGAAGAGGAATTCCTACTATTATAGAAATGGCAAATTATACGAGACTCTCATGTGTATTAGGTAGTGCGGGAATAATGAGGCAAGCAACAGTTCAAGCCATTGCATATACTAGAAAGAGAAGTGCTTTTGGAAAGAAATTATATGACCAACCTTTAATGAGAAATGTGTTGGTGGATTTCGCATTGGAAAGCGAGGCAGCATCACATTTGGGGTTGAAATTAGCAGAAGCTTTTGAATTGGGAGAAGAAGATTTACTAGCCAAAGCATGGAAGCGTTTTGTAACACCTGCCGCTAAGTATTGGGTGTGTAAAAGAGCAGAAACTCTTACCGCAGAAGGTATGGAGGTTTTTGGCGGTAATGGTTATGTGGATGATGGAATTATGGCAAGATTGTTTAAGGAAGCACCTGTGAATTCTATTTGGGAGGGTTCAGGTAATGTAATGTGTCTAGATGTGTTAAGGGCTTTGAAAAAATCGCCTGAGTTAATGGAAGTACTGGTTGCTGAATTGACTAGTATGGCTGATGGTGAACGTGAAATTTTAGATACGATAGATTCCCTTCTCCGGTTAATGAAGTCTGATCCGCAAGTGCTAGAAGCAAGGTCTAGGTTGTTAACAGAAAAACTCATTTTGATTGTTCAAGCAGTCTTAATGAAGCAGCGTGCACCAAAATTTATGAGTGATGCTTTTATTGATATTAGAATTAAACAATCGCCAACTGTAAATTATGGTAGTTTTATTTCTGATCAAGTGGATTGTCAGAAAGTTTTAGAAAGATCATTTCCAGTGAATGCAGGAATTGAAAATTAGTAATTATCCAAATAAAAATATAAACCAAAATCAAAGAGTATGAATTTATTAGAAGTATTTGACGCCAATGTTAGAAAATTTGGAGATAAAGATTTTATTCGTTTTAATGGGCACGGTGAATCGTATGAGTCGGTTCAGTTAAAAACTCAAAAAGCAGCTCATTTATTGCAAGAACAAGGTGTTGAGGCAGGTGATAGAATAGCATTGTTTTGTTATAATTCTCCGTCTTTTATCTGGGTTTTACTTGGTGCATGGAGAATCGGAGCTGCCGTAGTGCCAGTTAATCATAAGTTAATATCTAAGGAGATTGATTATATTTTAAATGATGCGGGTGTCAAATTGCTGCTTTTTGATGCGCAATTAGCTAATGTGGTCGCTGATTTGCAAGTTGATGTTGTCAAAATTACTACACAAGGGCAGGTGCCTGGTTTGATTGAATTGGAGCAAGTCATCGATGGTATCGAACCATTGACTACAGGTGTTGATTTTTCTGTTGATGAGGATGCTATTGCAGAAATTTTGTATACATCTGGTACAACTGGATTTCCTAAAGGGTGTGTGATGTCTCATAAAAGTGTGTTTATGGCTTCTCAAATTGCTGCATTGGGTGTGTCAATGCAAAAAGATGAGCGAACCTTGATAGCTATGCCACTTTGGCACTCTTCACCTTTGAATAACTGGTTTGGAGGTACCTTAGTTGTTGGAGGTACAGTTGTTTTACTTCGTGAGTATCATCCATTAACATTCCTAGAGACGCTTCAGAATGAGAAAATTACATTGTATTTTGGGGCTCCGGTTTCATATTCTATGCCAATGAAAGTAATTCCTAATTTTAGTGATTATGATTTGAGTAGTGTAAGAACATGGACCTATGGAGGAGGACCTATCAATGAAGAGTTAAGTAGACAGATTAGTAAAGCGTATAAATATGGAGGTTTTTACCAGGTATTTGGGATGACGGAAACTGGACCTATTGGTATGGTTTTGTACCCAGATGAGCAAGTGAATAAAGCGGGGTCTATTGGGAAGTATCCGTTGCCAACCGTAAGTATAAAGGTTGTTGATGACAATGGTGAGGAAGTACCAAATAATGCTATAGGAGAGATTTGGATGAAAGCTTGGAGTTGTATGAGCGGTTATTATAATAATCCCGAAGCTACCGCAGAAGCTTTTACTAAAGATGGGTGGTATAAAACAGGTGATATTGCTAGAAAAGATGAGGATGGTTACCTATATATTGTGGATAGAAAAAAAGATATTATTAACTCGGGAGGAGAAAATGTTTACTCTAAGCAAGTGGAGGATGCCCTACTAACTCATCCAGAAATTAGTGATGTAGCAGTTATTGGTACACCGCACCAAGAATGGGGAGAAACGGTTACTGCGGTCGTAGTAGCTGCAGAAGGTGCTAATCTTACTGAGGAAATCATAAAGGAATTCTTGAAACCACATTTAGCAACGTATAGAATTCCAAAAATTTATCACTTTGCAGATGTTTTACCAAGAACAGCATCTGGTAAAGTGCAGAAATATGTTTTGAAAGAACGTTTTTTGAATTTATAAATATTGAAGAACAAGCCAACATCTGTTGAGTTTATTCATGTCTGTTAACTGATATAAGTGACGTTTGTTGATGGTTTATAGTTTTAGGGGAGTCTTAATGTGTTCGGTGTGTAGGTATAGATAGATGCTTAATACTGCTCCCCTGTCTTTTGATGAAGTGCATATTATTTAATGTAATTCTAGTTGTTTGTAGTAGCACTCTATTGTCATTGAATAATATAGCCCAAAAGTTGGATTTGATGCTTATTAAATTTGCCAATTTCATTCCGCTTATGAAGGCTATGTTTTAGAGTTAACAACTGCTACGCAAATAAGAAACAAATATGAGTACAATTTTGACGATAAAATCTAATACTTAAACTTTTAATAATATTTGGGAGGTTATACTAACTTTGAAGAATAGAAATGACAATTGCAGTTTAAATTAACATATACAAAAATGACACTTTTAGTCATGCTAGGAGTGCTGATTTGGGTGTTTTTTAATGTGAAAGTTTGGGAGAGAAGTGAAGAGCATGGAGGCTTAATTAGTTATGACGTAACAAGTTATTATAGTTATTTACCTGCATATTTTATTCACGATGATCTTACATTTAGATTTGTAGATACTGATAGTATTGATTACCGCAAAGAGTCTAAGTTTTTCCCAGTGGAAGTACCAGGTTCTGATAAATATGTGGTGAAAATGACTATGGGAATGTCTTTTCTTTACGCTCCTTTTTTCGGATTGGCACATTTGATTGCTAGTAATAATGACCATTATTCTGCAGATGGTTTTTCGGCTATATATGAATTCTTTTTAGGGCTTTCAAGTATTTTTTATACCATGATTGGTTTTATTTTTTTACGTTTTATCTTATTAAAATATTTTTCAGAAATTATTGCAAGTTTAGTGATGTTGCTAGTTTTGTTTGGTACCAATTTATTCTACTATTGTACTACAGAACCCGCTATGTCGCATGCTTATTCTTTTGCAATGATTGCTGCTTTGTTGTTTTTTACAATTAAATGGCTTGATAAACAGAATTGGAGATATATGATGCTAATAGGGCTTTTGGGTGGGCTGATAGTTCTTGTAAGACCTGTGAATATATTGGTGTTTATAGTTATTTTATTGTATGCCGTGAATAATAAATCTGATTTTGTGAAAAGAGTTAGTTTATTAAAGAGTGAATATTGGCAACTACTTGTTTTTGCCTTTTCAGCCTTTTTGGTAGTCCTGCCTCAACTCGTGTTCTGGAAATTTAATACTGGAAATTGGATTTTTTATTCTTACTCAGAGGAGCAGATTTATTGGACAAACCCTCATGTTTTAGATGGCCTATTTAGTTATCGCAAAGGGTGGTTTTTATATACTCCCGTGATGTTACTAGCGTGTATTGGTATATATTTCTCTCTGAGATTGAGAAAGGAATTTGTATTAGGCTTAGTTATTTTTCTTCCGATTTTTATTTACGTTACTTTTAGTTGGTGGTGCTGGTGGTATGGAGGTAGTTTTGGTGCTAGATCAATGATAGATATTTATGCATTTATGGCACTTCCATTAGGTGTTTTACTGGTGAAGTTAAAAGACGATAAATTGTTTAAATGGGGAGGCGTTGTAATCTTTACGTTGTTAATTGGCTTGAATTTAATTCAAACCCAACAGAAGAGATTAATGGTGTTGCATTGGGATAGCATGACAAAAGAAGCTTATTGGGGGACATTTTTAAAATTAGATGATCCAAAAAATTATGAAGACTTGTATAGGGCGCCAGAGTATGATAAGGCATTAAAAGGAGAAGATGAATATTAGTATATGATTATTTTCTGAATATGGATGTAATTAATTTCTATTCAATAATTATTTTTGGAATTCAGGTTTTGTAATTTGATAAGGTTAATTTTGCGCTATGATAGGATTTCCAATTAATTATGATGAACCATTGTTTCGGCCACCTAGTGAGGGTAAGTCATTAATCATTCAGGTTACGCTGGGTTGCTCGTGGAACAAGTGTTCTTTTTGTGAAATGTATACTTCTAAAAGGTTTACTGTAAGGAAACAGGAGGATATTTTTACTGATATTGAGGCGATGATTCCTTATGCCGGTCATGTTACAAAAGTATTTTTGGCAGATGGAGATCCTTTGGTTTTGTCCAATAAAAGGTTGATTCCGATTCTGGATAAAATCACACAAACGTTTCCTAATTTAAGACGTATTTCTACTTATGCAACGCCTGCTAATATATTCAAAAAAACGCATGATGAGTTGGTTGAGTTGAAGGATGCGGGACTAACATTATTATATGTGGGTATTGAATCTGGTGATGATGAGACGCTCAAAATGATTCAAAAGGGAGAAACTAAAGAGAGTGTAATTGCTGGTATTGTAAAAGGGCATGACGCAGGAATAGAAACATCTGTAATGGTAATAAATGGAGTAGGAGGAAAGGCCTTTTCTGAACAACATGCCATTGCTTCTGCAGAAGTTCTGAATGCTACGCAGCCTAAGTTTGCTTCAACCTTAGTTTTGACCACCTATAAAGGAATAGAACATTTTAGGAATAGAATCCTGGGAGATTTTGAAGAACTAGATTTGTTTGAGCAAATGAAAGAGTTAAAACTATTCATGGAGCATCTTAATTTGGAAAACACAATATTTAGAAGTGATCACGCATCCAATCAGTTAGTCCTAAAAGGAACGTTGGGAAAAGACAAGGAAAGGTTTCTTACGCAAATTGAAAATGCCATTGAAGACCCAACAGGGAAACTTAGACCTAAATACAATGGATATTGATTGATATGAGTTAATTATAATTCATTAAATCTTACAACTTCTCTACAATCTCAAACACAGCAGGACAGTACTCAGTATTCTTTTGCAACAAGTTGAGCATTTTTTTCTGATTTCTAAGGTGAGTGTTAGGGTAGTCTGCACATGCTTTAGGTCTCACATCATATATGGTGCAATAGTTTTCTGAATCCAAAAATGAACAAGGAGTTTCTTTGAGAACGTAATCATAATCTTCGTCAATTCTTAAATACTTTTCTGTAAATGCACCCGGTTTCATGTTAAGATGCTTGGCAACTCTTTCTACATCTTTTTGGGTGAAAAGAGGTCCAAGTGTTTTGCAACAGTTAGCACATGCTAAACAGTCTATATGAGCAAATACTTTGTCATCTAAGTCGTTAATTTTAGAGTCTAATTGACCGTCCTTTACTTTTTTTAAGGAGGCTATCTTCTTCTTGAATTCTTTGGCGTTTTTATATGCTTTTTTTTTGAGTTGTTCTGGATCCATCAGAAATCGATTCTATAATAAAAGAGTGGTAAAAAACCAAGTTGATAATTTTCTCTAATAGGATTTGCGGTTGGATTTCCTGGCACAGGAGCGTAAGATAAACTAAGTATATTTCTAGTATCTAGTACATTGACTAAGTCTAATCCAATTTCATGCGTTACTTTTTTAGCATTTGCTTTGTAAGTCAATTTTATATCTGCTCTAAAATAGTTGTTGAATTGGTATTCATTGAAGTTGTTGTCTGTAAAAATTACCTCTCCTTGTAAGTTAGATTGTAATGTGTCTACTTCTCCGTAACGTTTTCCTCCTGCAGAAGTTACTTTTACTCCAATTCCAATTGTTTTTCTTTCTTTGATTACAAATTCTTTCCCTGCTAAGAAATTTACCGCATATATACCGTTGTAGTTAGTATTTCTCTCAATTCCATCACTTGGTGTATATCTTGAGTTATAAACTGACCCTGTAACCATAGCGTGCCAGTTTTTACTAAAGTATCTTTGTATGGTTAGTTCTAATCCATAGTTATAACCTGTTCCTTCATTGACTAAAGTGTCTGGGAATAATCTGGAGAAGCCGCCACCAGCATTGGTTAGTGAAAATGCAGATGGATGAGTTTCAACAGGGATATCGCTTAATGTTTGGTAGTAGGTTTCAACTTTAGTCACCCAGTTTCTGTTTAATTTATGAGAATATCCAAGTACTATATGATTGCTATAGGTGAAACCAAGACCAACGTTGTGAGGTTCAGTATTGCCTGGATTAAGATAATATTGGGTGTATAGTGGTTGTGCTTGAGAGTGTCTTCCAAGTCCAAAACTAAAGGATCCTTTTTTACTTGCGTCCCATTTTAAGCCTAGTCTTGGCTCAATCGGAGAGAATACATCTCCTTGTGATAAATATTGGCTGTTAAGTCCTGCAGTCATAACTAGTTTATCACTGAATTTATGTTTCCAACTTATATATGGTTGAATCATAAAATAATCACCAGTGGAATTGAATCTGTAACGGTATGTTTTTGCTGCCGAGTTTGTAGTAACACTATCAATAAAACTAAAAGTTGCATAATCTGCTACGTATCCTATTTTTAGTACATTCTTTTTGTTAATTTTTTTATTGATAGAGGTGGCGCTAGAAAACCTACTTGTAATGAAATTATAGGCCATATATGGTGCAATACTCAAAACTTCAAATTCTCCATTTGGGGTAATTGATCGGCTAATGGTATCATGTCTTGATTTTTGTTGATCCCAACTTGCTGTCAATGTAGATTTTAAATACGTGCTTTCGTTAAGGGGGTGTGTGTATGTAAGTCCACCTACGTACATGCTTGTTCCAAAGTATTGATCTTTAGTGTTCTCTCCATATAAATCTACTTCGGAAGTGTCTTTTTGATTACTTATGAGTATGTCAATGCTGCTATTCCCTCCTAGGCTCCATAAAGCAAGGTTTCCTCCGTTATTTAATGGGAAATTAAATTTTACAGCATAATCCTGATATTGAGGAACAGCGGAAGTCCCAATATCTATTCCCAGTGCTGTAAACATTTTTAATGTGGAATATCGGTATACGCCTAAGAATGAAGATTTATGCTTTTTTGATAATGGTCCTTCTGCTAATATTTCTGCTCCTAAAATTCCAAATTGTCCAGAAAATTCAAATTTTTCATTATTTCCTGCTCTTAGTTTTAAATCAAAAACTCCTGCCGTAGAGTTACCATACTCAGCTGGGAATGCTCCTGTAAAGAAATCACTGTTAGCCAATGATTTGTTGTTTAATATACTTGTTGGTCCACCACTAGACCCAGAGATGCTAAAATGATTTGGATTAGGAATAGTAATACCTTCCACTCTGTAGATTACACCCAGTGGAGAGTTGCCTCTTACCACAATGTCATTTCTACTATCGTCAGAACCTCCTACACCAGCAAAGTTAGATGCCATACGAGCAGGATCACCTCTACTTCCTGCATACCTGTTTGTTTCTTCTACAGAAAATTGCTGAGCACTTACCACAGCCATTTCGTTATTCACTTCTTTATTGTCTGACGCTACTACTTTAAATTCTTCTAAAGCAGCAGAAGACTCCTCAATCTCTACATTAAGAATAGTTTCCTTTCCTGCGTCTACCACTACAGTGTTTACAATAGTATTATACCCAATAAATGTTACGCGTACTTGATGTCTACCTACTGGGACGTCAGTTATTTTAAAATTTCCATCAAAATCGGTTGCAGCACCATATGTGTTTATTGTATCACTTATGATTAGCAAGTTTACTCCTGGAATAGGGAATTTTGATTCAGAATCAACGACCTTACCTTTGATTGTTTGCTGAGATATCGATGAGAAGGTCATCAAAATGAGCATTGGAATTAGTAAAACTATTTTCATGTCTGTTAATTTTTAGCCAAATTAAGAAAAAGAATGGAAGTGAATGTGTTTTTGAATTCCAGACTTCTCTTCTTGAAATTTTATTTGGCTATGTTTAATAATGCACAAATATATTGTTCTACTAAAGTTTTCAAAACATTATATTTTGAAAAAAAGTATATAAGGGTTGATGGTTTTGGGGTGTTAATATGCAGGTATACAGTGTGTAAGTCGCGTAAAAAAGGATTTTAGTTGTTGATCCATTTTATAATTTCATCGTCATATGGTAGGGTTGTTGGGTCAATAACCTTTTCCAGTTTTCCGTCTTTTCCTATAAGGTATTTTTGAAAATTCCATTTTACTTTTGAATCTTCAAAACCATTTAATTCTTTAGAAGTAAGAAACTTATAGATTGAAGCTATTTCTTTGCCTTTTACCGAAATTTTTTGCATCATTGGGAAAGTAACACCATAATTTTTCTTGCAAAAATCAGCAATTTCTTCACTTGATCCAGGTTCTTGTTTCATAAAGTCATTTGCAGGGAAACCTACAATAACAAAGTCTTTTTCTTTATATTCTTTGTATAGTTTTTCTAAATCTTCATACTGAGGTGTCAGTCCACATTTTGAAGCAGTATTTACAATCATGATTTTCTTGCCTTTCAAATTGGCAAAATCAAAAATTTCGCCATATAAGTCTGTTACTTTAAATTGATAAATTGTTTTGTCTTTTTCCATGATTGAAGTTTTGAAACTGAACAGAAGTGTCAATAATAGGGTTAAAATAAGGGTAGGGAGTACTATTTTTTTTAGCGTCATGATATCAAATTTGAGTTAAGCATTTAGTGTTGTTATTGAATAACATTTGAACTTGTGTTTTGTTTATTTCTTCTGTTTGTAAATCGGAACATTAGAACATGCTTCTCCAAACATAAGTGACTGTACAACTGGAATAAGTTTTTGAGTTAGCATAACGTATGCAGATGGCGGTACTGCTTTATCACTGCACCCTTTTACAAGTACTTTTGCTCCTTCAAAAGGTTTCAAATCTAACTTGTTAATCGCCTCTGAAAAAAGATTGAGTTCCATTTCTTCTTTACTTCCAAGAAAAAAACTGCTACAGTTATTAATTAAATATTTGGCAAGTAACATATACGACCAGTTGGGCACAATAGCATCGGATTTACAAGTAATATATACGTGTGAATTTTTGTATTGCTCCCAGTTGTGATTTTCTAAATGCTCTTTAAAATGTTTTTCTTTAATAATCATTTCTTGCCAAAGCCATTTTGAAATGTCAAGATTTACCCTTTCTCCTGTTGGGTGTAGTTTTTCTAAGTCAAAATTAACTAAGCCGGAGTTGGCTATTTTGTTTTCAATTGTGTCCATCTCTTTTGATGTCTTAGTGATTAGCATTTATAATAGTAAGATTTTTCAATCTCGAACTTCAAACAATAAACCTCAAACCAATTGTTTACAAAAAACCTAATTCAAGTTTTGCTTCTTCACTCATAAATTCCTGTGTCCATGGTGGGTCAAATACTATTTGAACATCTGCTGATTTTACTCCATGTACAAGTGCAGCTTTTTCTTTGACTTCTGCTGGCATTGATTCAGCTACCGGACAATTAGGAGACGTCAAAGTCATTTCAATTTTCACATTAAATTCGTCATCAATCTTAATTTCATAAATAAGTCCTAATTCAAAAACGTCAACTGGTATTTCAGGATCATAAATAGTTTTAAGAATATTAATAATCTTTTTTTGAAGAACTTTTTTAGCTTCTTCCTTATCGATTTCAAATATGTTTTGCTCTTCTGTCATTTCTTATTTAGAATAAATCTAAGACAAATTTACTACTTAATGCTTTAATGACCGATGCTTTGCAGTTTTTTATTTTTTCAGGGTAATTTTAGCGTGAAATTTTGTTGAAAAAGAATCTATTTTTTTTTGAGTTCTGTATGAACAAATTTTTTTTAGACGCTTATTCGAAATTATATTTTGTTATTTATCGCAGCTTACTTTTATTCTTTTATCTTTTCGTAAAATAGCTAACTTTTATTGTTTTTAACATGCCTTCTTTAATAAGCAAATGTGTAGCTGTGTCGAAGTTGTCTTATCTATCTGTAAATTAGCATTGTGTGGAGGTTGAAATGAGTTTTTTTAGAGATAAAAATCATTTTTTTTCCGACAAAACGTTCTTTTCCTTGAATACCAAAGCTTTAGAGTACTTATCAATATAGCATGTTGAAAACTTCGAGAATTGTGAACGAAAAAGACTTGTCTTGAGAGAGATTTTTTTTGAATTTTGCTGTCCTCGAAAACGGGAAATCAATCTTCCCTTTTTTAGACGAAAATTTGTTTAAGGAATTAGTTAAGTACAAAAAATATCACTTTGTGCTCAGGGCATTTTTTCCTCTAATTTTTTTGAGGAGTGTAAAGTTGAGAAAATAGAATTAGAATAAAATATTAACCACAGTTAAAAACATAAGAAGCATGTCAGAAACAAAAAATACTACAGAAACTGGGTCATTGAAAGACGTAAATATCGAATCGGTATTGCCAAAGAACACTACAATAGAAGAACCGATACTTAAAGATGATCCAAATAGATTTGTAATATTTCCTATCAAACACCATGATATCTGGCAGATGTATAAGACACAGCAAGCAATGATTTGGACAGCTGAAGAATTGGATCTTAGCGCTGATACAAATGATTGGGAAAATAAACTGACTGATGATGAGCGTTATTTCATCAAACATGTACTCGCCTTTTTTGCTGCTTCTGATGGTATTGTGAATGAAAATTTAGCTGAAAACTTTTTAAGTGAAGTTCAATATGCTGAAGCGAAATTCTTCTACGGGTTTCAAATTATGATGGAGAATGTTCACTCAGAAACATATTCGTTATTGATAGATACTTATATTAAAGATTCTAAAGAAAAGGATTACTTGTTTAATGCAATTGAAACATTTCCTCCAGTTCAAAAGAAGGCTGAATGGGCTTTGAGATGGATTGAGAACGGAAGTTTTGCAGAAAGATTAATTGCCTTTGCAGCGGTTGAAGGTATTTTCTTTTCAGGATCATTCTGCTCGGTGTTTTGGTTGAAGAAAAGAGGTTTGATGCCAGGATTGACATTCTCTAATGAGTTAATCTCAAGAGATGAAGGACTACACTGTGATTTTGCTTGTTTACTTTATAATGAGCATTTAGAAAATAAATTGTCTAAGGAGGCTGTTGAAGCTATTATCACAGATGCAGTAGAAATAGAGAAAGAATTCGTTAGTGAGTCTTTACCTGTTAGATTGATCGGGATGAACGCAGATTTAATGTGTCAATACATTGAATTTGTTGCTGATAGATTGCTGGTTGAATTAGGAAATGATAAAGTGTATAACACTACTAATCCTTTTGACTTCATGGACATGATTAACCTACAAGGAAAAACTAACTTCTTTGAGAAGAGAGTAGGTGAGTACCAAAAAGCTGGAGTGAAAGATGGTGACGCAAGTGGAGGAGCATTTAGCTTGGATGCAGATTTTTAATGAAAACAAACAAACAAAAACGAACCTCACTGGCTTTTTAGATTTAATTTTGAAAAGTCAGAGGTAAGTTAAACACATAAATTTAAACAAACCCTTAAACCTGTACGCGGATGTATGTAATAAAAAGAGACGGTAGAAAAGAGGTAGTGAAATTTGATAAAATCACTGCTAGAATTCAAAAATTATGCTACGGCTTAAATCCTTTAGTTGGACCTGAAAAGGTGGCAATGAGAGTGATTGAAGGTTTGTATGACGGTGTGACAACAATTGAGTTGGATAATTTAGCTGCTGAAGTAGCTGCTACCAATACGATTACACATCCTGATTATGCTCTTTTAGCTTCTAGAATTGCTGTTTCAAATCTTCACAAGAATACAACTAAATCTTTCTCTGAAACAATGAAAGAGTTGTATGAATATACAGATCCAGTTACGGGGGAATCCGCACCTTTGATAGCTGATGATGTATGGGAAGTAATCCAGAAAAATGCTGAAGTTTTGGACTCTACTATCATTTATGATAGAGATTTTAGATATGATTACTTCGGGTTCAAAACATTGGAGAGATCATACTTACTCAAAACTCATGGAGCTGTTGCAGAACGTCCTCAGCATATGTTGATGAGAGTTGCAGTAGGGATTCATAAAGACGATATTGAGTCTGTAATTGAAACTTACAACTATATGAGTGAAGGTTGGTTTACACATGCTACGCCAACATTATTTAATTCAGGTACCCCTAAACCACAAATGTCTTCTTGTTTCTTGTTAACAACAAAAGAGGATAGTATAGCAGGGATTTATGATACTTTAAAAAATTGTGCGCAGATTTCACAATCTGCAGGTGGTATAGGATTATCTATTCATGATATTAGAGCAAAAGGAACGTATATTAAAGGCACTAATGGTACTTCTAACGGAATTGTACCTATGCTTAGAGTGTTTAATGATACCGCCAGATATGTAGATCAAGGTGGGGGAAAAAGAAAAGGATCTTTTGCTATTTACATTGAACCATGGCATGCAGATATTTTTGACTTCTTAGATCTTAAGAAAAATACTGGTGCGGAAGATAGGAGAGCAAGAGATTTGTTCTATGCAATGTGGACACCAGACTTGTTCATGAAAAGAGTTGAGGAGAATGGAGAGTGGACTTTGATGTGTCCTCACGAATGTCCAGGGCTATCGGATACTTATGGTAAGGAGTTTGAAGAACTTTACACAAAGTATGAGGCAGAAGGGAAAGGAAGAAAAACAATCAAAGCGCAAGACCTTTGGTTTAAAATATTAGAATCTCAAATTGAGACTGGTACTCCTTACATGTTGTACAAGGATGCTGCTAATGGAAAATCTAATCAGAAGAATTTAGGGACTATTAAGTCTTCTAACCTTTGTACGGAAATTATGGAATACACTGCACCTGATGAGGTGGCAGTTTGTAATCTTGCTTCTGTGGCATTGCCTAAATTTGTTAAAGACGGTCAGTTTGATCATGACAAATTATTTGAAGTGTCTTACAGAGTTGCAAAAAACTTAGATAAAGTAATTGATGAGAATTTCTACCCAATTCCAGAGGCTAGAAACTCTAATATGAGACACAGACCAATTGGTATCGGAGTTCAAGGATTGGCTGATGCATTTATCTTAATGCGTTTTCCTTTTGATTCTCCGGAAGCAAAACAATTGAATAAAGAAATTTTTGAAACTATCTATTACGCTGCAGTTACTGCATCTAAAGATTTGGCTATCGAAAATGGACCATACGAATCTTGGAAAGGTTCCCCAATCTCTGAAGGTATCTTCCAATTTGATATGTGGAATGTTACTCCTACTGAAAGATGGGAATGGGATGTATTGAGAGAAGAAGTGAAAAAACACGGTGTTAGAAACTCTCTATTATTGGCGCCAATGCCAACTGCTTCTACAGCGCAGATTCTTGGAAATAACGAATGTTTTGAACCATATACTTCTAATATTTACACTAGAAGAGTACTTTCAGGTGAGTTTATCATCGTAAACAAGCACTTATTGAGAGATTTAGTGAAACTAGGTTTGTGGAATGATTCGTTGAAAAACAAATTGATGGCTGCCAACGGATCTGTTCAAAACATTGACGAGATTCCAGATAATATCAAAGACCTATACAAAACAGCTTGGGAGATTTCTCAAAAAGTAATTATAGACATGTCTGCAGATAGAGGAGCATACATTGACCAATCTCAATCATTGAACTTGTTCATGGAGAATGCCAATTTTGCAAAGATGACATCAATGCACTTCTATGGATGGAAAGCAGGTCTTAAAACAGGTATGTACTACCTAAGAACTAAAGCAGCAACTGATGCTATCAAATTTACAATTGATAAATCAGCAATGGCTGCACCAGTTGCTAAGACGGAAGAAGAAAGACAGGCTGAGATAGCTTGTTCTTTGGATGATCCGGATTCTTGTGAGATGTGTAGTGGGTAAGAGGAGAATCTCTTAAAGCTTGCTTTGAAGAGTTATCTAGAGGCCACAAACATCCGAGCGCAGCGAGAAATGTGTTCGGGTTAGAAAATAAAATTGACTTCGGTCTTAATAATATCCGCGAGGGTTGTCAGTAGGAAGCACTGGCAGCCCTTTTTTGTTTTAAATAATTGTGACTATAATGGAAAATGATAGGTCATTTCGAGTGTTCCGATGGCAATCGAAATGTATCGAGAACAGACCGGATTAAAAAGATAATTGACAACTCATTGAAACATCGACCTTGCCGAGATGTCTATCTACCTCATGGAAATGGAGGTCCTATCAAATAGAGATTTCTCGATTGCGCAAGCTTCACTCGAAATTTCAAAAGAATTGAAACATCGACCTTGTGGAGATGTCTTATCTTCAATTTGAACTTAATGTATCTTTTTCTTGTGCCTATAAATTGATCCTACAAGTTTTATTACATTTGAATAATACAACCAACCCAATGCAACACAAAAAAGCAACCTATTCAATACTCAAAGGCACTTGGCTCTACTTTTCAGAAAGCAAGGATAAGGAAGTGTCAATACATTTGAGCAACACAGGAATGCAACGTATATACATAAATGGAGAATTACAGTCAGAAAAACGCTCATTGAAAATGAAAAGCGAACAGTCCTTTTCCTTGGAAGACAAAACCTATTCATTCAAAACATTCCCTTCCAATCCTCAACTCACGGCTTTTGATTGTGAATTAAGAATCAACGAGACATTAGTAAGAGTTTATAAAATGAAATACAATTTTGATTGGAAGAAATATTTAGTGCTTTTTGGAGGTATTTTCTTGATAACACTTGTTGTAATTTTGAGGAAATATTCTGACACTGTGTTGTATACAGCAAATGGTATTTACCTTCTAGTGGTTTTAGGATTTTTTGCTAATAGGTTGATGGTAATTGAAGAGATTGATAATGATGTGAGGAATATTTTGTAAATTTCAGTTTAAAACACATAATATCACTTTTAAAATTTAATTATGAAAGGTCAATTAATTCTAACAATTTTCATGATTTATGCTCAATACTCAGTTGCTCAAGTAGATTACAGTCTAAATCTAAAAGCAGGATTAAATCGACCTTTACACACATCAAGTTCAGAATATGTTACAGATTTTACAAATCATACTGGAAGCAATTACACACTTGGTTTTACAATTTCAAAAAAAAACTTTCTGCTCTTTACTGATATTGAGTTGATTTCCTTAGGTTTTAGTGAAAAATACAAGTTGAGACCTTTTGACCCTAATATCGATTTTATATATCCATCTGAGAGTGATTACAGAGCTAAGTATCTTGGTTTTGTAGGTGGAGGAGGGTATAAGTTGTTGAATAAGGACAAAAATGAGTTGACTATAAAAGTTGGATTTGGTTATTATTTATTAGGTTGGCGATTGGATATGCACACAGTAACAGGAGCAGATGGCGAGGAGGAGCAATTTGAGACATATTCAGATGGTCCATTTGAAAAAAGTTTTGTTTCAGTACCACTCTTTATTACATATTTGCATAATTTTACTGAACATATAGGAGTTTCGTTAGAAACTGGAATGAACTATAATATAAGTATTTTTAAATCAAACTATATAAATGAGAACCCGGTTTTACCAAAAGCAAATATTGGATTTCATTTTAAATTGTAATTATACAAACTTAGTCATGCCTCTCCCCCCTCAGCACCTTAAATGCATGCATCACGTAAGGAAATAATGCATCCATAGATTCTTTAGCGCCTCCGGTTGAACCAGGAAGCGTAATCACCAACATTCCACCAATTGTTCCAGCAATACTTCTAGAAAGAAAAGCATAAGGCATTCTTTGTTGTCCGTAGTTTCTAATGTATTCTGCAATACCTGGTACTTCTCTGTCTAGCAATGGTTTTATGGTCTCAGGAGTTACATCTCGCACTGAAAGTCCAGTTCCTCCGGTGAAAATAAGTAGTTGAGTTCCTTTCTCTTTGTTAGCTTGAATGATTGCTTCAATTTCTGTAGGTTCATCTGCTATGACAGAATACCCAATTTTAGAAAGACCTAAACTGAGTAATTTCTCTTCAATTATTTTACCTGCTTTATCCTCTTTCAATCCTTTGGAAACCGTATCAGAACACACCACAATACCAGCCAAGATGTCTTTACTGAATTTGTCATTGTAATCAGATTTTCCGCCTTTTTTGGAAAGTAACTTGATATTACAAATTTCAATGCCTTTGTCAATAGGTTTAAGCATGTCGTACATGTTTAAGGCTACCACGCTTGCGCCATGCATCGCTTCAACTTCCACGCCAGTTTTATAGATTGTTTTCACTTCAACGTTGATGAAAATTTCCAGTCCTTTTATTTCATAATTAATAGAGGTAGACTCAATAGGTATAGGATGACAATCAGGGAGTAATTCAGGTGTTTTCTTAACGCCTAATAATCCAGCGGCCTTGGACATTTCGAAAACATTACCTTTTGGTACAGTGTTGTTCTCAATGGCATGGATCGTGTCTTGTGATGATACTTTTACAATAGCTTGTGCGGTTGCAATTCTTAAGGTTGTTATTTTGTGTGTAATGTCTATCATATCTATGTCAAAAGGTAAGCGGATTCAAAGTTATAATATTAATTAAATAGTTTAGAGCCTAGAATTCTTTCATATTTTGTTAATTTAGCTAATC
>JBFHGR010000014.1:0-43752 GCA_041583015.1 Parvicella sp.
ATTTTTAGAGGTGGAAATATTCAGAATGTTATTTCACTTGATCCATTCGCAATTGAGCACAGTGAAGTGATTTTTGGACCTGGTTCTGTGGTTTATGGTAGTGATGCCATAGGTGGAGTTATGGGATTTCAAACACTCACTGCCAAACTCTCTGTGGATGATGAGTTACAGGTTTCGGGAAAGTCAGTTGTAAGGTATTCTACAGCTAATAATGAAAAAACCGCACACTTTGATGTCAATGTTGGAGGTAAAAAATGGGCATCAGTAACTAGTTTTACAAGTAACAATTTTGGCGACTTGAAAATGGGGAGTTACGGTCCTAAAGAATACCTTAGAAATGAATATGTAGTAAGACAAGATAGTACTGATGTGGTTGTGACAAATCCAGACCCTAAAGTTCAAGCGCCATCCGGTTATACTCAAATGAATTTGATGCAGAAAATTAGATTCAAACCAAATGAAAAATGGGACATGCAATATGCGTTTCATTACTCAGAAACATCGTCTTATTCAAGGTATGATAGACACCTAAGAACAAAGAATGATTTGCCTAGATATGGGGAGTGGTCTTACGGCCCTCAAAAGTGGATGATGAATAATCTGACAGTGAATCATAAGGGTGGAAATAAACTGTATGATGAAATGACATTGAGATTGGCATTGCAAAATTTTGAAGAAAGTAGAATCTCTAGAAATTTTAATGAGGCTTATAGGGAAACAAGAATTGAGTATGTGGATGCATATTCTGCCAACTTAGATTTTAAAAAAGATATCAGCGAAAATAATCACATTTTTTATGGTTTTGAGAGTGTGATAAACGAGGTCAACTCTCTTGGGGTAGATGAAGATATTACAACTGGAATAATGCAAAAAGGAGCAAGTAGATATCCTAACGCTACATGGGCAACTTATGCAGGATATCTGACATTTCAACACAATTTTTCGGATAAATTGATACTGGATGTAGGGGCGAGATATTCTCAGTTTGTTATTGATGCAACTTTTGATACTACGTTTTATAAGTTCTCATTTACTGAGGCAAAATTAAATGAAGGCGGGGTTTCTGGAAGTGCTGGTCTGGTTTATAAGCCTGGTAAATCTTGGATTGTAAGAACAAATCTTTCTACTGGATTTAGAGCACCAAATATAGATGATATAGGAAAGGTTTTTGATTCTGAACCAGGTGCGGTAGTTGTGCCAAATACAGAATTGAAAGCGGAGAATGCTTATAATGTTGACTTGGCAGTGGCCAAGGTATTTGGTAAATATGTAAAAGTAGACTTAACTGGTTATTATACTTTTCTTGAGAATGCATTGGTTCGAAGAGATTATACATTCAATGGAGCCGATAGCATCATGTATGAAGGTGAACTTAGTAAGGTGCAAGCCATACAAAATGCCGCTAGAACTACAGTTTTAGGTGTTCAGGGAGGTATTGAAATTAAGTTGCCTTCTGGTTTTGGTTTAATGTCTCAGTATAATTATCAGGTTGGAATGGAAGAAATGGATAATGGAGACATTAGTCCTTCCAGACATGCTGCACCTGCATTTGGAACGACAAGGTTGACTTTCCAAAAACAGAAGTTATCATTGCAGTATTATGCTGTGTATAACGCTGCTGTTAATTTTGATAAGTTACCGGTTTCAGAACAAGGAAAAAATGAGATCTATGCTATCGATGAAAACGGTGATCCGTATTCTCCTTCATGGTACACACTAAATTTCAAAGCAATGTATAGTTTTCAGTCTAACTTTACAATTACTGCCGGAGTTGAGAATTTACTGGATGCAAGATATAGACCGTATAGTTCAGGTCTTACTGCTGCTGGTAGAAATCTTATCCTCGGCCTGAAGATGAATTTCTAAACTTACGATAGAAAAGAAAAACAAGAAAAGCCTCTTGTACTTGATTTGGTGCAAGAGACTTTTTGTATTTTTTTTAATAAAGTCCTTTTGCTTTATCCGCAGAAGTAGTAATTCCTTTGATGAATGCAGAACTAAAACCACTGTGTTCCATATTATTTAGCCCTGCTATGGTACATCCCTTTGGAGATGTAACCTTGTCTATTTCTTCTTCTGGGTGACTACCATTTTCTAATAAAAGCATTGCAGCACCTTTGGCAGTTTGTGCCGCCATAAGTAATGCTTCCTCTGCGTGAAAGTCAATCTCAGTTCCTCCCTGCATTGCTGCCCTAATGGCACGAAGGAAAAAGGCTGTCCCGCAAGCACATAGCGCAGTGGCTGAAGTCATCTGGTTTTCATTGATTACAATGGCTTTGCCTAAGGTGTCAAACATCTCCTTTACAAAGTCTAAGCCTGCTTGGTTTTCATTATTCGAACAAATACAAGTCATGGACTGCCCAAGGCTTATTGCTGTATTTGGCATGGCTCTTACAATGTTAGTGTGTCCATTTAATTTTTGACTTATCTCGGATAATTCAACACTGGTAACGAGAGAGACAATCAGTTTGTTGTTGTCCAAATAGGAAGAGATTTCCTCAAGAACTTTATCTACTTGCTGTGGTAATACAGCGATAATGATTACTTCATTGTTTTTTGTTAACTCAACATTTGAAGATGCTGTATTAAATCCCTTAGACTTTAACTCCGCTAAGTGTTTTTTGTTCCTTCTAAAGATAGAAATTGCAGATGCTTGATATCCGCCAAAATTAACCAATCCGTTGGCTAATGATTTACCGAGATTCCCACCTCCAATAATTCCAATATTTTTATTCATGATTTTTATTTTAGGGTAATGTTTTTGAAAGTCATTGTTGAATTACTTGTTCTTCAACTATTCAGATTTAAAATTACCCTTTGGGATAACATATAAAATGTTTTCTGACGGGTTTAGCTATTGCTTGAATGTTAAGGTTGTCCGAAGCTTCGCAAATGTCTTTCACTGTTCCATCTTTAAATAAAATGTTAATTCTGTCTGATTCAGGATTGTATGCATTGTTTTCAATCCAATCGCTGAAAACAAAATACTTGGTATCTTCAATACTAATGCCTAATTGATTGGCGATTTCTTTTTTCTTTGCTTCGATAGTAGATGTATCAAAAGGTTCAGGTTGCATTTTTATTTTAAGAAGATTCCTGTCGATTATCATGTTGGACATTAACGAAAGTACTTTGTCAGGATGTTTGGTCCACACTTTTATCGCGCCTAGTATATCTATGTCATCAAGTTGTGCAAATGCATCTATGATTTCTTTTTTTTGAAAATCATCCTTAGTAATGTTTTGATACAGAAATAAATGGAGCGAAGGGCTGCAGAATAACTCTACCCCTTGTTTGGCTAATTCTTTTGCTCTTTCTAAAACTTTTACCAACATAAACTCAGCGCTAATGACAGTTTTATGCAAATAAACTTGCCAATACATAAGCCTTCTTGCTACAATGAATTTCTCAATGGAGTAGACTCCTTTGTGTTCTATCACCAATTCATCATTAACGATATCAAGCATTTTTATAATGCGTTGGTTGCTCACCACTCCTTCTGATACACCTGTGTAAAAACTGTCTCGTTTTAAGTAGTCTAATCTATCCATATCCAATTGGCTTGAAACCAATTGGTGTAAAAATTTCTTAGGGTATTTATTGGTGAAAATAGCAATGGCAGTATCCAGTTGACCATTCATTTCCTTATTCAATTGATTCATGAAAATCAAAGATAATTCCTCATGATGCATACCTTTAACTATACTGTGTTCAAGCGCATGAGAAAATGGTCCATGTCCAATGTCGTGCAGTAAAATGGCGAGTATAACACCTTCTGCTTCCGTTTCGGTAATTTCATGACCATTATTTCTTAATGTCTCTATGGCTTGACGCATCAAGTGAGTACAACCTATTGCATGGTGAAATCTAGTGTGTAAAGCACCTGGATAAACCATGTGAGTTAAACCAAGTTGCTTAATTCTTCTCAACCTTTGAAAGTAAGGGTGGTCGATTGTTTTTAATATACTCTCATAAGGAGTGGATATGAAGCCATAAACTGGGTCGTTGAATATTTTCTTTTTATACTTTGAGTTCATTAGTCATGGTTTATAAAGTGCAAAAATAAGGATTTGGAGCGCTCCTAAAGGGATTTATCTTTCTATATTGTATATTCCTGCTAAATTTGTAATGAATTTCATTCTAAAAATTGAGAAGTCAAGAATTAATATCATTATTGCAGCAACCTACTTCGGTAGATGAAAACACGCTTCCTGCATTGGAAGAAATGGTGGCGAAATATCCTTTTGCTAATGTTTTTCAATTGTTGTTGGCCAAAGGAATGCACAATGTGGGAGATCTCTCATTAGGAGATAGGATTAGAAAAGCGGCAATTGTTACGCCTGATAGAGGGGTGCTTTATGATTTGATTTATGCGAAAAAAATGCAAGAAATCATCTCTAAGGTAGAATTGAGTTTGGAAGAAGATGTGACAACAGATGTAGTTTCGGAGTCTGTAGATGAAACTTTAGATATAATTGAAGAGGTTTTTGACAATCCAGAAATTTTGGTTGAAAATGAAACTGAAGACATTGATGCGTTTGAAAACGAAGAAGAGACAGTAAAAACGCAAACTCGATTAGAACAGGATGATTTGCAACAAGATATTTTACTAGAAGCAATCAATACTACCATTCAATTAGATGTGGATGAGTTGTTAAAAGAAGATAGGTTTAATATAGTAGAAGAAAGTGAAAATTTAGCCAAAGAAGAAGATGAAGAGAATGCTGAAGAAGTGGTGGAAGCGTTTACTACTCCTTTACGTTTTAGTGATTGGTTAGTTTCAATGAAGTCCATTGATGAAAAGTCAACTGTACCTAAAACAACACTACCATTAAGTTCTTCTCAAGACTTAATAGATAAATTTATTTCTACTAAAAGTAAGAAGATTGATGTGACCAAAGAACCTCTTACTCCTCAAGAATTAGGAAGGTTAAGTCTGGTAGAAAACGAAGATTTTGTAACAGAAACTTTAGCAGGGATTTACGCTAAACAAGGCAAGTTTGGTAAAGCAATTAAAATATATGAGCAATTGATGTTGAATTTTCCAGAAAAAAGTACTTTCTTTGCAAGCCGAATTCGATTTTTGAAAGAGAAAATGGAATACGACAAAAATTAAAAATAGAAAAAATGATTTATATCTTAGGTATCGTAGTAATCGTAGCAAGTGTATTGTTAATCCTTGCTGTTATGGTTCAAAATTCTAAAGGTGGTGGGTTAGATTCAAGTTTTGGAGCAGTAAGCCAAATTGGGAATGTAGCACAATCTACTGAAACAATTGAGAAAGCAACTTGGTATTTAGCAGGTGTTATTGCTTTTGTATGTTTATTGTCTGTTTTTGTAGGTAATCCTGCGGATGCAAATGGAGGACAACAATCTCAAATTGGTCAAGGTGCCCCAACCACTACTACTACACCTTAGTAAGTAGTTTTAAATTCAAGACATTATAATTGGTGTCATATTGCTTGTCAATATGACACTTTTTTTTGTCATAATTTTTAAGTTAAAAGTCATTTTGTCGGAAATATGAGCTGCATTTTAATTGGCATAAAAAATGACAAGACCATATGCAGAAAACAATATTAATTTAACAATTAAAAATAAATACAAAAAAATGGGATTAAACGTTAAGCCATTAGCAGATAGAGTTCTGATAGAACCAGCTGCTGCAGAGGAAAAAACTATGGGAGGAATTATCATTCCAGATACTGCCAAAGAGAAACCAAGAAAAGGCAAAGTTTTGGCTGTGGGAAATGGTAAGCCCGAAGAACCAATGACCGTGAAAGTTGGAGATGAAGTGTTGTACGGTCAATACAGTGGAACTGAAATCAAAATTGATGGAGGTGATTACTTAATCATGAAAGAAAATGATATCTACGCAATAGTAGGGTAAATTTCTCCACAAGGTCGAAATGACAAAAGAAAAAATAAAGATCAGTTCGAGTGATTTTATGAAGTGAAACGAAATAAAATAGTGTTGAGAACAGATCGAATTAGAATTAATTAATTATTAAAAAACATTTATAAAAATGGCAAAAGAAATAATATTTGACGTTGATGCTAGAGATAGAATGAAGAGAGGCGTTGATGCATTAGCAAATGCAGTAAAAGTAACATTAGGACCAAAAGGAAGAAATGTGGTGATTGATAAAAAATTTGGAGCGCCACATGTTACTAAAGATGGTGTTACAGTTGCTAAAGAAGTTGAACTGAAAGATCCTATTGAGAATATGGGAGCACAAATGGTAAAAGAAGTTGCTTCTAGAACTGCAGATATCGCTGGTGATGGAACAACTACTGCTACTGTATTGGCGCAAGCAATTATTGCTGCAGGTATGAAAAACGTAGCGGCTGGAGCAAATCCAATGGACGTGAAAAGAGGAATTGACAAAGCGGTAAAATTTGTTACTGATGAGTTGAAGAAACTTTCAAAAGAAGTTGGTAGTGATAATGAGAAAATCAAACAAGTAGCTACTATTTCTGCAAACAATGACGAGACTATCGGATCATTAATTGCTGAGGCAATGAAGGTTGTTGGTAATGATGGAGTTATTACAGTAGAAGAAGCGAAAGGAACTGAAACTGAAGTTAAAACAGTGGAAGGGATGCAATTTGATAGAGGATATCTTTCTCCATACTTTGTAACTGATGCAGAGAAGATGATTGCTGAAATGGAGAACCCATATATCTTAATCTATGACAAAAAGATTTCTAACCTTCAAGAATTGTTGCCAGTATTAGAGCCAGTTGCTCAGTCGGGTAGACCTTTCTTAATCATCTCTGAAGATGTTGATGGAAATGCGCTAGCAGCATTAGTTGTTAATAGATTGAAAGCAGGATTGAAAGTTGCTGCAGTTAAAGCACCAGGATTTGGTGATAGAAGAAAAGCAATGTTAGAAGATATTGCAATCTTAACTGGAGGAACAGTAATTTCTGAGGAGAGAGGATTCAAATTAGAGAATACTACAATCGACATGTTAGGTACGTGTGAGAAAGTTGAAATTGATAAAGACAATACAACCATTATCAATGGGGCTGGAGCAAAAGAAGATATTGTTGCTAGAACAAACCAAATCAAAGCACAAATAGAGTCTACTACATCAGATTACGATAAAGAGAAGTTGCAAGAGAGACTGGCTAAATTAGCTGGAGGAGTTGCTGTACTTTACGTAGGTGCTGCTAGTGAGATTGAAATGAAAGAGAAGAAAGATAGAGTAGATGATGCGTTAGCTGCAACAAGAGCTGCTGTAGAAGAAGGAATCATCCCAGGTGGTGGAGTTGCATACATTAGAGCGGCACAAATGTTAGATCCAAAAATGGGAGAAAACGAAGATGAGGTTACAGGTATCGCAATTATCAAAAGAGCAATAGAAGAGCCATTGAGACAAATCATTGCTAATGCTGGTGGAGAAGGAGCGGTTATCGTACAGAAAATTAGAGAGGGTAAAGACGATTACGGATACAACGCTAGAACTGAAAAGTTTGAAAACTTAATTGCAGCGGGTGTAATTGATCCAACTAAAGTTTCAAGAATTGCCATCGAAAATGCTGCGTCTGTTGCTGCAATGTTATTGACTACAGAATGCGTAATCGCTGACGCTGAAGAAGAAAGTCCAGCAATGCCTCCAATGGGAGGAGGAATGCCTGGAGGAATGGGTGGCATGATGTAATTGCTTAAAAAGATGTAATATTGCATCACATACCGAAATCATGTTTTACATGACGTAGGTTACACGATTCGGTTTTCCTTTGGTTAAACAGAGATAAACTGAAACGACAATATATATATGAAGCCTCAACTTGTCTTTACAAGTTGAGGCTTTTATGTTGTGTAAAAATTGATTCGAATCGTTAATGAAAGTTTAGGCGGAAAGAAAATATGCCTGTCATCAGTGTTTTTATAGTATGGTTCTAGATGGAAAAGTTTGAACTAGCACGTTTATTTCTGTTCAATAAGTAAAATTGAATAGATTACATTTTTCAATTTAAAATAATATTGTACTTTAGCCGCGTTGAAAAAATGAGGTCTAACCAGCAGTGTTAAAGCCTGTTTGGGAATTGGTTTGGCTAAGTAGAATAATCAATAGTTTTTTCTTTAATTAGATGAAATGAAGAGTTAATTAGGGGAATTTAAATAAGTTATTAGCATAATAAATAATATTTAAACTTAGTGGAGTTCAGAGACCACTTTAATAAACGAGGCGTATTCTGAAAAGCCACATGAGTAGGAATGTTTTAAAATAAAAAAATGTTAAAAAAAATCAAAACAATTACTGCTGCCCTAGCAGTTGGAGCAATGATGTCTAGTTGTTCATTAACACTACCAGTTACAGCTACAAGTAACCCTGTGGGATCAAAAGTTGGAACTTCAAAAGCAACTGGTTATTTAGGTGTATTATTTTTTGATGCTGATGCAAGTGTTCAATCAGCAGCTAAAAATGGTGGAATCACTAAAATTTCAACTGTAGATATTAAACAAGGGAACATCCTTGGAATAATTGTTACTTACGAAACAATCGTTACAGGAGAATAAATATTTTTAGGGAGAGAGGATTGTTTAATCCCTTTCCCTTTTTTTACTATTAGAATGAAAGTTATCTTTTTCATTCTAATAGTATTTTTTTATGTAAAAGATAGAAACTACTCCATTCGTTGTTGTTTAGAGTTCTTCAAACAATCAACTATTTATATTTCTCACTTTAAAATACATTACGTAACTTAATAGAAGATTTCATTGAAAGGTAGATTTTATATGGTTACATTCACATACTTTTATAAATTTCCATCTATAGAAATATTTAGTTGGAACTTTCATAAAGATTTAATCAAAATTGGTAATGGGTATAAATGTTTTAGTAAATCGAAAAACCTATTTTTCGATAGTGATTTTTAGTTTTTGTGTTTTTTTTACTGGATGTTTTTCTGTAAAACCAGGCACAACCAAGTCAGGTAAGCATCTATTTGATACTTTTTTTGTTGGAGAGGAGGGGACACAGTATTTCATTAAGCCTTTGACGCTAGTAAATAAACAAAACAAAGAGACAGTTTATATAGATTTTACCTTCAGGTATAAAAATCAAGTGCGAGATTCTGTAAATGTTAATTTTTCATTGATAAGTGCTAAGGTTTTTAAAAGAATTGATCGTTTTAAACTTTCAAATACTGAAAATGAAATTGTTTGTACTAGCCTAAATCTATTATTCAACGAGAAAGACAATAAGTTATATAAATCAAGATTTTCTACTAAGTTTTCGTTGGAAGAATTTCATAAAATGTTCGATGATAATAATTGGGAAATAACAGTTTTTAATGATGGGGAGACGGAATCCTTTATAGCAGAAAATAAAACTAAAAGATCAATCTCAATACTTCAAGAAGAGATATTTGTTCTTTTTTAAATAAGTAGGTTTAACTGTTTCTATATAGCGACTTACTTTATTTCTTATCCCAATTTTAGTCGTGTTATTAGTCCTTGATATCCGAGTCATGTTTATGATGATTTCCAAGTGATTAAGAAAGGAGAGGAAGTTTCTGTTGTCTTGTCTCATGCGAGGTTTGACCAATGAGGCTTTTGTGTGTTCTGAAAAGTAGGATAAACTTTAACTATATTTGACGCACTTAAAATGAAAACTTTAACGGAAATATTTTTATCCTTTATTATTTGCCTAACAGCAAGTGGTACTTTAAATGCAGGATATCTTAGTCGAGAAGATAGTTTGCTTCAAGAAAAATTCAATAAAATAAATTTATTAATTGATGTACAACAATATGCCCAAGCTTTAAATGAACTTGAGGAATTAAAAACAAGTCTTAGTCCAACTACTTCAAAGGAGAATTACTTTAAATATCAGTTAGTTGAGGTGGAGATTTACAAGAAAACGGGAAATCCTAATAAGGCGCTGGAAATTATAGAAAGCCTTCCTGTTTTTGAGGATTTTCCTAACTTGAAATTAAAACTTGATTTCAATCATGCGGCTATTTTGGTTGACTTTGGTAATGAGAATTTTTCAGAAAAAAAGACGAAGATTATTGAGATTGTGGAGAGGTCTAAAAAAACGGCATTGCTTCTAAGTGATTTTAATATGTTAGGTTCTTTTGTGCTTTTGGAGGCCGTTACATATAGTGATGAATGTCACTATCTCAAAATAAATTGCGAACAGAATAAGTTGAAATCGAGAGAACTTTTCGAGCAATCTATGCAATTGTTCCTTGAAAATGGGGATACGAATAATTATGTAAACGCTTTAAGCGGCTATGTTAGGTTGGTTTATGCTGAACCAGGAATAAATAAAGATTCCTTAAAAAAGGAAATGATTAAATGGTTAGAAAGTAATATAAATTTAACAAATCAAATCAATTTATATAATCAATTAGCAGATTACGCCTTATTGGATAACGACAGTTTGGGTTATTACAGGTTTAGACTCGGAGCATCTGAAGCCAATGGAGATTTGGTAGTTAAAAATTCTGACAATCATTTGAAAAAAATGCAAGTTCTGTACGATCTTGAAAAATTGGAAGAAGCCGTGAAAGGTGGACAGAAATCGTTGGCATTACAGGCAGAGGAAATTCGTACTAAAAATATCAGGATCAGAAGTAATGTCATAATCATTATACTGTGTGTGTTTTTAGTGTTTGCAATTACGTTTTTCTTTTTAAGGCAAAAGAAACTGAATAATAAATTGAATGCGTCCAATAAAGTGTTGAATAGCACCTTGGGGAATTACCAATTACTCATCAAAGAGAGTAATCATCGGATTAAAAATAATTTACAAATGATATTATCTATTTTGGAATTTTCTAAGACTGGCGCGAGAACCGAAGTTCAGGAGAGTGTTACTAAAATTGCATCCAAAATTTCTATCGTAACCGAATTACATAAATTATTGAATTTTCAAGAGCACAACGAAGCTGTTGAGTTCAACTCCTTCTTTAAGAAAATAATTGATAGTTATACCGAGATTAATAACTCCAATTTGGAAGTTAAAACAAATATTGACTTTTTGGAATTGCCGAGTGAACGGATGATTTACTTTGGATTGATATTGAATGAATTATTATCCAACACCATCGAACACAGAAAGAAAGATAATCCTGTTATAGTGGCTATAAAAAAACAAGAGAATTCCGTGTTGTGGTGTTTTAGTTACCAAGACGACTCTTCTTTTGGTGAGTTTGAAATGAGTAATGGTATTAATTTGATTGAAGGGCTGGTTAAAAGATTAGACGGTGTAGATTATTTTAAAGATACGAAGGTAGGTCTCTATAAATTTTGTTTCAATGTGTAGGTTGTAATATCAGCAAGCGGTATTGGAAAGTCTAGAATATATAATTTTATATTGAAACTGCCTTATTCAATCTCTTTGAAGTAAAAAATGTTGCGTCAAAATGACCTTTGCGATCATTTCACAACATAATATGGTGTATCTACAACAATTTTACTTTACGAAAAAATCAATATGATATTTTTGTTGTTAATTTACTTTTGTATCTCAATAAGTTACTGATTAGTATTGGTCTTATTTAGTTTGAAGTAATTTGGTGTAAATTTATGTGATTACTTTTGGTATTGATTTCATATGTAAACAGTGTAAATAATTAATAATAAGAAGTGTTAATTCATTTCACAGAATCCAGATTAACCAAGTATCATTAATGAGTAAAAGAATAGTCATAGTCGAGGATGAGTTTTTTGTGTCCAATCATTTGAAAAAAATCTTAGAAGGAGCGGGTTACGAAGTTGTTGCTCAGTTTCATGAGGGTGAGCACCTGCTTCAAGAATTAGACACCATAAAAAATGCTTTGTTCTTATTGGATATTCAGTTGTCAAGTGAAGTAGATGGTATTAGGTTGGCAAAGGAGTTAAATAAAAGAAATTTACCTTTCATATTTATTACAGCCAATACCGAAGATGCTACTCTGAGTAGTGCAATCCATACAAAACCTTTGGCTTATATTTCTAAACCTTTTAAAGAAATTGATGTGTTGGCTGGTTTGGCTTTAGGTTTTCAGCATTTTAAAAGTAAGATTAAGGTTTCATCCAATAGTGAAGTTTACTATTTAAATTTAGAAGATATACTTTATCTGCAGTCGGACAATGTATATGTCTTAGTATTTACTAAATCCAAAAAATATGTTATAAGAAAACAATTGAAAGATTTTGAATGTGAGTTAGGAGACGCTTTCAAAAGATGTCATAGGTCTTATATTGTTAATATGAATATGATCACGAAAGTTAAAGGAGATGTAATCACTATAGGAGAAACTGAAATTCCTATTTCCAAAAGTTATAAAAATGATTTCGCTTAATTTCTTAATAATAGGAAGTGTCATTTTAAAACTAATATGCTAATCTAAAAGTACATGTGTATTTAGCCATTACTGCTTTCTCGATATTGAATTTAGTGAAGTCAACAGATTTTGAACAGAATCATTATGTTGATGTGATTGTTTCGTATTGTGAAACTCTACGTTCTGACAATTTCTCTTTCGTGTTAAGTGATAGATAGTCAACTTGTTAGTTTTGTTTTTGTCGTGTTTGGTTAAAACCGTTCATATATGGCGAAATTTCATTCACAACAAAAAATGTACATTCCGCAACAAAATGTGAAATATTGTTAATAAGTGTTTTACATTTGAGGACAACTTATTATTAATTTTTTGAAAAAAGGAATAAAAAAAAGAGACACTACCCTGGCGTTTTCAAGAATTCACCTCACGAAACTTTTGTTTTTTGTTACGGTTTCATTTTTTGTTAATGCTTCAATTGCTCAAAAGGAGGATACTATTCCAGGTAAGGTTGTCAAGGCTGTAAAAGATAACGTTAGTTTGTCTGGTGGTATAGGAGGTGTTGGTACCTATTATATGGCATCAGGAGTAGACGCACAAAGAGATCCATTGTTTTGGCAAGTAAATGCAAATTTAAATTTGAAAATTGGCCAAATCACATTGCCGTTTTCTGCTGTTATGAATGCTCAAAATAGGAGTTTTACACAACCATTTAATCAATATGGGTTGAGTCCCAATTATAAAGCGGTTACGCTTCATTTAGGATACCGTTCTTTGCGATTTTCAGATTTTTCATTAAGTGGTAATCAATTTTTAGGAGCAGGTGTAGAGATTTCACCAAAGAAAGGTATTATCAGAGGGAAGTTTCTTTATGGCAGGTTCGCTAAGGCTGTAGATGGCTATTATACGGAGGGAAAGGTTGTTGGTGAACCAAGTTTTGAGAGATGGGGGTATGGAGGCCAAATTGAAATAGGGAAACCCAAGAACAATTTTTCTTTAATACTATTTAGGGCAAAAGATGATGTGTCATCGATTGTCAATTTTGCAGATGATGCTACTATAAAACCTGGGGAAAACCTTATAATGGGGGTGACAACCAATCAAAAAATTGGAAAAAATATAACATTTAAAGGGGAGGTTGATTGGAGTGCGTATACCAAAGACAAGAGACTAGGAGAGTCAGTTTTAGAAGGGTATACGTATCTTAATAATATTGCTCCATTTTTTAATGCAAATGCTTCAAGTAGCTTGAATAAAGCAATGAAGTTTAATTTGGATTACAATCAAAAGAGATTTAAAGTAGGAGTTGGGTTCAGGCGTATTGACCCAGAATACCAAACTATGGGTTCTGTGTACTTGAATAACGATTTTCAAGATATTCAAGGTAAAACTTCATTTAGAATGTTTAAGAATAAAGTGGTGTTGAGTGGTGCCGTTGGTTTGCAGAATAATAATTTGGATAACTCTAAGGCTTCTGAAATGAGTAGGTTAATAAGTTCTGTAAATGTTAATTACAATGTTAATGAGCATTGGATGTTAAATGGATCTTTCTCTAATTTTAATTCGGAGAGTCAAATGACTGTTGTGAATACGTTGGATACAATGAGGTATGCCCAGGTTACTAAAAATGGAAACCTTCAAATAATGTATGCAAAAGCCTCTAAGAAATTAAGAGTAGCAAGTGCTTTAGGTGGTAATTATCAGAATGCTAAAATAAATGGTGTAGATAATTCTACTTTATATAATGGAAGTTTAAGTACACAATTGGGATTCTTGAAAACAGGTTTGAATTTTACATTAGCGATGAACTCCTCTACCAATATTACTGAGGATTATCAAATTATGACGCTAGGACCATCACTGGTGATAAGTAAAAGGTTCCTCAACGGTAAAATAATGACCTCTTTCTCAAATATTGGTATGAAGACATTTCTTGATGGAGTGTCAGATGGGTTTATTTTCAATTCTAAACTAAGAGGAGTTTATAGAGTAAATAGACATCACTCATTTAATTTAAATTTTTCGCTAATTAAGAAAAATAGTACAGCAACTAATTCCCAAGAGGTAATTTCTTCTTTGGGTTATAATTACACATTTTAGAATTCAATGAAAAATTCATTATTAATAATATTTGTAGGTCTTATGGCTGTGTTGAAGTTCAACGCACAGCAGTACCCTACATCTGCAACTGTGATTATGACACCACCTCATCCGGTGTATATAAATGATTACTACGGTATTGGTAGCAATGCGTTTCAAACTATTTTAAACTTAAATGACTTAAATGAGTTGACTTGGGATGTTCGTTTGAAGATTACTGTTGAAGGTGAAGGTATCAAATTACAGACGAAACAGTCTTTTATCCCACCTTTGCCAATTACACTTACTAGTGGCATTCCTCTGTCTTTGTCTGGAAGTGATTTTGCAAGATATTTTGATGTGAATAATTTAAATTTACAAGGAATTACTCAAGCTAGTTTAAATCAAAGCGGAAAATTACCTGAGGGGCTTTATAATTTTTGTGTTGAGATCTTAGATTATAATTCTGGTAAGCCAATCTCTCGAATGAGTTGCCAGACAGTATTTATATTTTTTGAACCACCACCAGTATTGTTGCAGCCTGCTTGTGAAAATATTGTAACACCTAGTAATCCTCAAAATCTTTATTTTGCATGGCAAATTGCTGGAGGCGCTTCCCCTACTATTGCAATGAATAGTAAATATAATATGAAGTTGTATGAAGTGACTAGCGATAATGATGACCCCTATTTTGCAGTCGAGAATAATCATGCTCTTCTTGTTTATGAATCTGGGTTTATCTCTAGTACCTCATTGACTATTGACAATGCATCTGCTTCCACCACTCCCTTAGTGGCGGGAAAGAGATATGTATGGAGGGTTCGTGCTGTGGATGCCGATGAAAAGAATATTTATCGTAATGATGGTTTTAGTGAATGGTGTTGGTTTTATTATGGATACCCAAGTGACGGTGTGCTTGATTTACAATCTCCGGATGACGAATATGTATTTGATAAATACGAAAACAGAAATTTCGGATGGTCCGCAAGTTCGCTTGGAGTACCAGGTCAGCAGTATGATTATTCTATCGTAATAAAAGAATTAAATTCAGGGCAAGATCCGGAAGATGCAATGGATGTTAATCCTATTTGGTATGAAGAGTTTTTTCCTACTACCTCCTCTATGACTGGGTATGGTTTTAACCTAACACAACAATTTACAGAAGGAGCCACTTATGTCTGGCAAGTGGTTGCGCATACAGAAACACAAGAAGTGGCAAAAAGTGAAATTAGAACTTTTTATGCACCTTCATTATTAGATGAGTTTGATGCTGGAGGGACTAAAGTATCTATCGTTACTTTAAATGGATCGGACCTGTCTGATGTAAGTGGAGTAGGTCGTATAAATATGTCTGATGCTCCTGGCGATTATGTAGAATTTGATTTTGAGCACCTCAATATTGAGGATATGTCTGGAAATATGATTTTGGCTGGTGGTGAGGCTACTTTTGATTTGTCTTCTAGAGATTCTTTAAAAATGGAAGGGACTTTGGCAGAAAATGGTAACGCATTTTTACATTTTTCTGAAGGAAAAATTAATTCAGGTGGTTTGAGAATTAAAGCACATGCTGTGTGGAAATTCCCTCATGCTACAACTGATAATCAAATTAGATATGTAAGTTCAGTAGATAATTGGCTTACGGTTTCTAGTGATAATACATTGAGTGGAGAGTTGGTTCTTAATGGAAATTCCGACTATGAATTGTTGGAATTATACGAGTTCAATATGAGACTTAAAAGTGACTCTAAGTTTATCATTGTAAACAATGACTTTACATTAAGTCTTAATGGAAGTGTCTCAGGTAATGAAAATGTGAAGACAAATAACGGCTTGCCATATGCTGTTAGTTTTGCAAACGCACCTCAATTGTATTATATGCAATTGGAAAATTTAATGAACTCAGCAACTAATTATCTGCAGCCTGTCGAAAGTTTTGGATTGGGATTTTATCCCAAAAATGCTATTTTGGATATGTCGGAAAGTGAGTCGCCTGGTAAGTTGTCTGGGAATATTTCCTGGAAAGGGATTTATTTTTCAGAATTTTTAGCAAGATTTCATGCAGATGGAATCGATGGGTCAGGACAACTTAAAACTTTTGTAGATATCGATAGAGATGTTGCAATTAACGGAGATACTGAATTATGGTTATCTAATCAAGGGTTGCACTGTCAATATAGTTATTCTTTGAATGAAACAGGAACAACATTCAATGGTTTTACGACAACTTTGACTGGAAATATCAAAGTGGAGAATAACCAGGTAAGTAGTAGTTTGCTGAAAGGAAGTATTAGACTGCCAGTTATTCATAAAACAGATAAGTTTGATTTTGAGATTCCTATTGCAAATGAAGGATTGAGTGTTGGTTACTTGACACAGGATTTAACCAATAGAGATTTGGTTTTCAATCCATATGGTGGAGAGAATAGAGTCAATGTGTCTATAAATAGAGCTGTTTTTGCTGATAACGAACGTATTGATTTGGAAATTGACGCTGAACTAGTTGGAATTAATGCTAATGTAGCTGGTATAGATGATTTTAGAGTTTATGGGAATAATATGATTGGGATAGGTAGTCCTAATGGTTCAACTCCATTGACTAATCAAGCAACAGGTTACTACAAAGGATTTGCTGCTCAAGTAATTTCTGTTGGCGCAGCTCTTTATAATGGTAGTTACGTATTCTCCTATGAGACTCAAATTGACATGGGAGATGGCGTTGTTGGGAAGGATGGACCTCCTGTGTTGGCCATATCAAGTGTCGAACCGGTTGGAGGATCCGTAGAATTACCTGAGTTTGGACCGTCAAATCCTCAACCAGAACCCACTATTTCCGTTCCTAGCAATATCGAAGAAAATCAATCTACCTTGACAGTGGATGAGATGTTTATTGCTATTGATAATCCTTTGGTAGAATTAGAAGGTTATATTAAGTTAACCAATAATGATCCAAATTGGGGGACTTCATTTAGAGGAGGAATCAATGGCGCGTTAAAAATTCCAGCAAGAATAGAAGTGGGGTCAAATATCATATTTGGAGATAGAGAAGGAACTAAATTCTGGTATTTTGATGCTTATTTTAATGATACAGAAGGATTAGGGATTCAAGTGCCTCCATATTTTAATGTGGTAGCGATGGAAGGAAGGGCATTTCATCATATGTCAAAGAGCAACAATGAATATGTCGTTAATCCGGATTTAGCATTTGGTGCAGCATTGTATTTGCAATTAATAGATAATGCGCAACAGGGAGCTCTTTTTGCAATTGATGCAGGAGCAGAAATAAGCATTGAAGAATCCGGAGATTTTATTTTTAGTATCAATGGCTCTGGGTCCTTTTTGAATGTTAATAGAAGATCTGCTACTGGTGGCGCTATTGCTTCTGAAGTTGCAGAAACTGTTGTAGATGAGGTGATGGAAGCAGTTGGCCCAATTGAGTTTTCTCAGGAGATTGGAGGTGGTACTTTAACTGTAAAAGCGGAAAACCTAACAAAAGGAGAACTTAAATATGCAAAGGATGATTATGAATTTACCCTTGGAGGTGATGTGGGGGGGACACCTGCAATAAACTTTGGATTTGCTAAAGGTGATGGGGCACTTGCTTTTGGAGCAAATGCCAATGGTGATTTTGATGTGAGTCTAGCCAAAGGGAGTGATAATATTGGAATTGGTTTACAGGGAAGCAATGCAGGTTATTTTAATTTAAGTTATGATAATGTTACTATCAATTCTGAGGTCAATGTCTCAGATGAAACTGGTATGTTGGCAGTAGGATATGATAGTAAAACATTTGAAATTGGAAAAACGGCTACAGGTGGTTATTTTGATTTACAATTAGACACTGATATTGCGTTCAAAACAGGTTTTGATGCCGCTGAAGAGTCTGGGTATTTAGGTTTAAATTATGGGTCTAACAAATTCAATCTATCTGGAAATAACACTACTGGCGAAGGTTTGATAGATTTAAAAATTGATGGAGTTGAAATGGACTTCAATGTCAATACGCAAGAAAAATCAGGAGCATTTAATTTAGCAGTGGGTAATACCACCATTAATGCAGCTGCTGTAGCAGATAAAAATGGTTCTTTCTCATTTTCTAATGGAGATTTAAGTGGAGGAGTAGCAGTGGATTTAGAATCTAAATCAGGATCGCTTCATTACAGTTATGATCAAGGTAATAAAGAATTTCTTGCCGAAGTAAGTGATGGAACAGAAGGATTGTTGAAATTTAAACACAACGACCTAGAGTTTGAATTGTTTGGTTCTACCGATGGTGAGAATGGAGGTGCTTCATTTAAAAATGGAGGGGATGAAATTAGACTGGAAGCAGATAAGCCAAATGGTACAGGAAGCATACTGTATGACGTTAATGGAAATTATTTTGCAGCTGCAGTACAGACTGATACTGGTTTTGTACAGTTCAAAAAAGATGCTTTTGAATTTGTCGTAGGAATGACTGACAAAGAATCAGGATCAGTGCTATTCAAAAACGGTGACAAGGAACTGAAAATGTATGCTAATCTTCCCAGCGAAGTTGGTTCAATTAGCGCAATAGATGGACAAGATGAGTATAGTGCATCAACAGATTTTCAGAACAACGAGCATAATCTTTTTGTAAGAAATGGCGACAGTGAGTTTGAAATTCAATATTCACCAACCAATCAGATGGCGCATTATCAAAAAGGATCTGATCTAGATGTTTATGCAAAAAATGATGACGGTAATTATGAAGTAGGTACTACTTTCCAAGGTCATAAAGTATCTGCGGCCTATACAGATGGAGTAAAATCTATTGCTTATACAGGTTCAGGGGTGGCAGTTACATTGTCCGAAGTAGATATTAATATCGATTATTCTGGTCATTCATTATATGTGTCAGAAACAGAATTGAAAATAGATGGATCTACGGTTAAAGACTTTGCTAATGGATTAACCTTTACACATACAGAAGTTATTAATGATGTGAATGTTGTTTTCACAATGAATACTGGAGATATTTCCATAGCAGTAGAAAAAGGAGGAAGCAGCATAGAGTTAGCATCTAATCTTGAGTTTGATGACGGAAGTATTACACTTGTTAATGCAGGTGAGACATATAAGGTGTTTAAATTGTCTGATCAGTATGGAGTTCAGTACCAAGATTATCAAGGAACCTACGAGAATGGAGTTGTTCAATTGTCAAAAGGAAGCGATAAGCAATTCACAGTATCGGAAAACTCAATAGCATTAAAATATGAGAATTACGAAATAGGAGTTACTGAAGATGACTTTAGTTATACCGATGGTACGAATTCAGCAACTTTGACTGCAGAAGAGTTGAAACTAACAAGAGATGCACAAGAATTCTACTTAAGTAAAACAGAGTGTGGTGTAAAACTAGCAGATAATAAGTCTTTAGTTGTCACCAAATCATCTGCTGAAATTGCTTATGAAGATTATAGTGCTGGATTTGCCATGGACAGTTATGTTCACTTCTCGGATGGGTCAAGAGCGTTCGCATTGTCTGAAGAAGGTTTGAGAATGAATGATGGAGACAAAAGCCTAGCCTTGCTTAATGATAATGGGGTGCCTGAAATTCAATTGATGAATGGTGCGGATTTATTTGAGGTGAGTAAAAAAGGTTTTGCAGTTGAGTATGAAGGCAAAAGATATGCAGTAAATGAAGAAGAAAATCTAAAGATTGATATCGATTCAGATAAGTATTTATTACTTGAATCTAATGGTGGTTCTTATGTTCAAAATGAAACAGCTTTGGTTGTTGGGGGAGATGATAATTTCCTTGAACTTAAACATGGAGAAAGATCTATAGCGCTTACGCAAGATGATAAAATTCAATATAGCGATAGCAAATACACGGCATGGCTTAGTAAGGATTTAGAAGCAAGTATTACAGATGGTGAAAGAACTATCGGATTGTTTTCAGAATCACATTACATGACTTATGAGCAAGGTGATTACGGTTTTGGCATCAGAGGTGGTAGTGGAGGTAATAAACCAGGAATAGATGTGACGGCTTATGGAAATACGATTTATGTAGAAGGAGAGAGAAACACAGATGTTACTGTAGGGATTTCATCACCAGATTATGGTGAAGCCAATCTAACAGTTAAGGCCAATAAAGATTTTGAAGCAAGGTTCATAAAGGATGGAAGTGTTTATGGATTTAAGAAGGGTGATGGGATAGTTATTCCGATTACAGGGACAGAACCGGAGCCTCCAACTCCAGAATACTTAGCCGGATCAGGAAGTGTAGAAGCAACCGATGGACCACAGTTTTTGACTAATAGCGTTTCAGATGAAGCGGGTGGTTCTATTAAGGGAATGGCGGAACTCTCTTTCAATAGTAAAACAAGTCACCTAGTTGCAAATGCAGCAGTAGAAGGTACTAGCCCCGTTTGTATTAAAGGAGCAATGTCATTGGATGTTAATCCTAGTAGATTCAAATTAAATATTGGTACGGAGCAGCAAAGAGTAGAAATATTCCCAACTTGTTCTGGCTTCGGTGGAGGAGGGTGGTTCGGTTTAGAATCAACATCAGCAAATACCTCGGTTAATTTAGGTGTTTTTGTTGCCTGGAGAGCAGCAGCAAGCGCGGAGATAGGAAGTGATTTTTGTGGCGCTGGATTGTCAGCAGAGGCTTATGCTGAATTAGGAGCAAGAGCAATAGCAGATATTTATCCTAATTTCTCAATACACGAGGCTGCAATATGGGTTGAAATATATGCGGCTTTAAAAGCGAGATACTGGTGTTCAGGAGCGAGTGGAAGCATAACAATTGCTTCGATTGGATTGAGAGGAGATTTAATAGCTAAATTTCATGAGAGTAGAACGAATGTAAGCGGTAATTTATCTGGTTATGTTACTGTACTTGATATCGTTTCGGCCTCATTTGATTTAGGGTTTAATGCAGATTTTTAAAATGAAAGTAATACTTTACATATTGGTTGTTTTATGTCCTGTTTTAATATTAGGGCAAGGAAATAGTAAAGCAGCATTGTTTGTAACAAACAGTGAGAAAAGTGATGCCGTTTTGGTGAAGTGGCTCTATTCTGAGGTTTATCATCCTGCAGGGTTTGATGTTTATCGTAGTGAAGGAAAAGATAATTGGATTAAAATAAGTTCTTCTCCTATAACACTAAACAAAAACGCAGATGATGCTAAGTTTGATAAAGAAACGAAGCAGTTGTACCAAGCAATTTCAAAAACTTCTTATGAGGAGTTTAGCACTAGTATTGCTCGAGCATTTGTTTTGATTAAGGCAATTTATAATAATGATTTTGCTAAAGAAGTAGGGATTTTCTATGAAGATAAAACGGCTCAAATAGGTAAGAAATATAAATACAAAATTACAAAGCATAACGAAACGAAGGTTACTGCAGAATCGGAAGAAATTACTTGTGGTGAGTTTGATGACAATTTTGCGCCCGAAGGAGTGCTATTTGAAAGAAAGAAAAAGTTTATCAGTTTAAATTGGCAGCCAGATGTATATAAGTATTACGGTGTGGATATTTATAAAAAAGAAATTGGCGAAGGAGATTTTAAAAAAATAACAACTGTAGGTCCAATAACAATAGACATTAAAACGCAAAGAAATTATAAAACTACGGATGTGTTTTATAGAGACACTGCTGTAAATAATGATAAAGGATACGTCTATAAATTAGTTAGCATCAATTATTTTGGGCAAGAATCTAAGTATACTGAAGAGTTTACTATACCTATCAAAGATTTTACCCCACCTGCAAGCCCACATAGTTTTAAAGTGAGAGCTTATTCTGTTGAAGGGTTTGCAAGACTTACTTGGGACGCCATAGAGGAAGAAGATTTAAACGGGTTTAATATCTATACTAGTCAAGATCCAGATGCAACATTTAGAAAAATAAATGAGGAGTTATTGTCTAAGGAAACAAAGATGTTTGATGCCAAAAATTTAGAAGTTGGTGGTCATTATTTTGTTGTTTCTGCAGTGGATGTTGCAGGAAATGAAACAGCATCGGGAATGATGTTCGGAGAATTAAGGGATATAGAGCCTCCAGAGGCGCCTAGAAATTTGGAAAGTAAAGCAGAGTCTGGTAAAATTACACTATCATGGACAGCCAATTCAGAAGGAGATTTAATGGGGTACTATATTCAGAAGTCATTAAGTGACTCTAATAATCTAGATAATCACTATGTTATTCTAAATAGTGAAATTTGCACGGATAATAGTTATGAAATAATACTTCCAAAAAATATAAAAAACGAATTTGTTTATAGAGTTGTTGCAGTAGATACTTTGTATAATATAAGTAAACCATCTATAAATTCATTGGCTCAAATGCCTGATGTCGTTGCTCCTAAAAAACCAGTTTTGTCTAATGTCGGTATTTCCAAGGATACAAGTACTATTGTGGTGACTTGGATTCCTAATGTGGACGCAGATCTTACTGGGTATAAATTATACAGAAGGCTTGCAAATGACTCTACTTTTACTCAAATTAATTATAGTTTGATACCTAAGGATGTGACAGAGTACAAAGATCGGTCTGCCGAAGTGGGTAATCAGTATGTATATGCGGTTCGAGCAGTTGATCATTCAGGAAATGAATCAAGCTTGTCCAATGAATTCAATTTTAATTTACGTAAAAAGCCTTCTGCTTCTACTGTTTTAGTTACAAATTCTGGCTATTCCACGCGTAAAAAGGAATTGTCTATTCAATGGAAATGGCAAGGCGATCAAGAATTAAAGGGTTTTGTGGTTTACATGATGTCGGACGATGGTATTCTTAAGCCTTTTTCGGGCCTAAGTGAAAAAAACGAACTTAAAGTTAAACAACCTTTAGACGCTAAAAAAACTTTTGAAATAAGAGCCTATACATTAAATGGTGAAATTATTAAATCCAAACTTTTTGTAATTGATGCTAGAGATATATAGAATTATGAACGCTTATAAACATAATATGAAAACAACAATTAAAATTTTCACATGCTTAGCATTATTTTCTTCAATGGGAATAAAAATGCAAGCCCAAGTAGGTATTGGTATCGCTAATCCACACCCGAGAGCTATTTTGGATATGACGAATACTGATAATAAACGAGTAGTCATGCCGCGTAGTTCTGTTATGCCTACAACAGCTACAACAGATACTGTAGGTATGTTGATTTATTATAATAATGGATTGTATTTAAGGGATTCCAATGCCTTTAATCACGTTAATCCATGGAAATATAAATATGATGGAAAAACACAGGAGGCAATTTCTTTTAATCCCGCTGGATTGATAGGTGTAGGGATAGGAATAAATCTAGGCACTCCTACTACTCCTAATATGCTTGGTTATTTACATGTTTCTTCAACAGGGAAAGATGTGCTTGCTACTAGTAATTCTGCCGCTTTATTTATTGGAAATACAACAGCAGGCTCACACATGACCTTTGATGCTGATGAGATAATGGTGAAGTCAGGGCCATCCACTGGAGGTGTACTTAAGTTGCAAGAAGGTAAAGGAAGTGTTAAGATTGGAGAAAATTCCTCTGCAACAAGTAATACAGATTCTACAGTTTCATATTTACATACTCAAATCGGGTCTTTATCTTTTGATAGGTCTTTAACTGTTTATGGAAATACAAATGTCGTGGGTAAGGTTAAAGAAAGTGGTAATGAGTTACTACCTGCTGGTTCAATAATTCTATGGTATGGTTCAATAGCAAATATTCCTGCAGGATGGAAGATTTGTGACGGAACAACTTATACAAAAATTAATGGCGGAACTATTGTTTCCCCTAACTTAAGCGGAAGAACTGTTATCGGGTACGGAAACAACGGAGGAAATAACTATACCTCAATAGGTCCTAATGGTGCAGATTCTGTACAATTGACATACAAAAACCTTCCACAGCATCAACATGTAGGACGAACAAATACTGATGGAGGTCACGTGCATAACAATCAAGAGAGCGGAAAAGCAGATAATGATGACAATGATGGTGTTGGTTATTATGTCGGTGGCCGAGGAGGTAGTTTTAATAACGATCAAGGAGGAAGTGGTTTTGTTACTGCAGATGGAAGTGCGCATTATCATGACTTTACCACTAAGGACGCGGCTAATAACGGATGTGTTGGTTGTGATGCAGAGTATGTAGACACAAGATCTGCTTATTATGTGTTGGCTTACATTATCAAATTATAGTTTTTTGAACTAATACTCATTTAATGATACAAATACATAAATACATATTATTTCTCATTTGCCTTTTTGGTTTTTTAGAGAATGTAAAAGCACAAGTAGAACATACCATTCATACCGGTAATTACTTAAAAGTTAATGCTGGCACTGAATTGTATATTATGGGTAATTTCACGGATTCATCATCAACGAATAGTGTCGTGAATCTAGGTGATATGTATTTTAATGGAGACATAACAAATCATGGAACTGTTCAAATATTTGGGGTAATTAATTCGGATGGTCATGCGCATGTTATAGGATCTTCTAGTCAAATAAAAGGTACAGGTCCAATAAACTTTCATAATTTAAGTGTCAACTATAATCAGGATACCGACACTTTGATGCTTAACAAATTTGTTATCGTAAATGATAGTTTAATTTTAAGCACAGGTGATATTTTATTAAACGATTCTTTAGAACTAAAATACCTAAATACAGTTTCATCTCCAGGTGGTCTAATCAATGAGACAAATGACAATAGAGTTTTTGGACCAAGCTTCATTAAAGTAACCAATGTGAGTTGGAACCTTCCAGGTAATAAAACCTACGAGTTTTTAAAAGGTATTGGAATTAGTATGAATGTGCTTTCCAATCTAGGTACAAATGAACCACATATTTATCGATATAATTTTATTCAAGATTGTGGAGGTTATGCAGGTTCTCTTAATCGTACCTTTGAAATTAAAAACTTATCATCAAGCACAGGCGAAGCGAATAATATTTCTATGAAATTTCATAACTCAGAAGAAATTGGGTTTCTTTCTGATATGGATAGCATGCATGTCTACTATTCTAATAATAATAGAGATACTTGGTCTGACATTGGAGGAAAATCTTATCCCAATAGTGTGGATAGCGCTGCTGCAACTCAAACTTTAAATAATAATACTTTTATTACTGCCGCAAAAGATTCTTGTGATTACATCCCTTTTATTCAGTTTAATCAAATTAATGCAAATGTTAATCCCATTGATACAGTCGAAAATGTAACAACCGCACAGTCTTGTGATTCATCAGATGTAAATATACAGGTAATTGGTGATCCAGGTAAATATTTGTGGATTAGACCTGTTGGTAACCCACTTTTAACTGATAGTGGTGCTTATCATACTTTTTCAGATTTAGGAACTTATACCCTAATATTAGAAGATAGAAGAGGATGTATCGCTACAAAAACTTTAGATGTGACAACTGCGCCTAACGGAAATGCAGATTTCACCTATTCATCTCCTAATTTGTGTGATGGTGCTCAATTTAGTTTTACACCAGATTCAGCGTATAATGCAGCATATACTTATGAATGGGATTTGGATAATAATGGTTCGTTTGAAACATCCTCTTATCAGGTTACATCATATTCTTTTCCAAGTGATGGTGTTTTTTCAGTTGGATTGAAAGTTACAACAGATATAGGTTGCTCAGTTTCTACAACAGAACAAATAATTATTCAGCCAATTCCTGTTGCTAGTTTTACAGCTACTTCTGCTTGTCCTGGTAGCCAGATTACTTTTGATAATAATTCTACAGGAAACCCAATGGCTGGAGTTAGTTTGACTTGGGACTTTGATAATGACGGTAGTTTTGATGAAACTACTTCAGGGAACGGGAGTGGAGTAGGAGGAAATACTACGTATACTTTTGCTCTTGAGGGAAGTTATGATGTGACATTAGTAGCAAGTTCTAATGGGTGTAACTCTATTCCGTATACAAGTTCTGTAACTGTGCACCCTTTGCCAAAACCAGATTTTACATTTACCAATGCTTGTGAAAGTCAGCCGGTCCAATTCACTAATACTTCTTCTATATCAGATCTTACTGCCCTTACTTATAATTGGAATTTTAACACACCCATTGGTCCAAACTCTACTTTAACTAATCCTAATTTTACGTACACAAGTACCAATACCTACTCAGTAAACCTAGAGGCAACAAGTATTAATGGTTGTGTTCATGATACCACAATTACCGTTGAAATAGATGAGAATCCGGTTGCTAATTTCTCTTTTTCAGATGAATGTATCAATACAGGTATCTCTTTTGCTGACCTTTCTACTGTAGGGAATAGTTCCATAGCTTCCTGGGATTGGGATTTTGACAACTCAATCACTTCTAATAATCAAAATGAGGTGCAAACTTTTGCTACTGCTGGCACCTATCATGTGGAATTGACAGTTTCAACTACTCAAGGATGTACAGATTCAATTGTGCAAACAGTCACCGTTTATGATGGACCTACTCCTGGATATTCAGTGAATAATCAATGTGTTGGTAATACAGTTAATTTGATAAATACATCTACAAACTCCGTGTCTTATATCTGGAATGTCCCTAGCCTAGGACAAACATCTACCTCTAATAATCCATCATATACTTTTAGTACTCCAGGCTGGAAAGTTGTAAATTTACAAGCAACATCTAGTAATGGATGTGTTGGTAGTTTTGTTGATTCCGTAGAGATTTATACTTTGCCAAATATTGGCTTAGGCACGAGTAATACAACCTGTGGTACTAGTTATGTCTTAGATGCGACAGATGGAGGTAATAATGCTGGGTCAACCTATTTTTGGAATACAGGAGCTACTACTCCTCAGTTTAATGCAACTTACAGCGGAACATTCAGTGTTACTGTCACATCTCCTGTAGGGTGTGTTGCTAGTGAAACAACAACCGTAACACTTAACTCTGCAGTAGTTCCTAACATATCCGATCAAAGTGGGTGTGATTTAGTAACTCTAGATGCTGGATATCCTGGGTCCACATATTCTTGGACAGGACCCTCAGGTTTTACATCAACTAGTCAAACTATAGATGCTACAATATTAGGCACATCTACTTATAATGTCAGCATTACAGATCAAAATGGTTGTGTTGGATCCGCTAGTGCAAATGTTACAATTTCTACTAGTTCTCCGGTGAATTTTGGCCCAAATCAAGTAAGATGTGTTGGAGAAGTCGTGACACTGGATGCTGGAACACCTGGTTCAACGTATGCTTGGAGCACCGCAGAAACTTCACAGTCTATTAATGTTACTCAAGACGGATATTATTCTGTAATATTAACAAATGCTGCAGGTTGTGTGTCGGGAGATACTATAGAGTTAACTTTTAACACTTCACCAGTTGTTAATCTAGGGAATGATAATTCGTATTGTCTAAATCATTCATTGAATGCATTTTCTGCTAATTCAACTTACTTATGGAGTGATGCATCAACTCAACCCAATTTAACTGTGACTAGTACAGGACAGTATTTTGTTGAGGTGACTAATACCGTGACTAATTGTGTGGCATATGATACTATTGATTTAGTCATAAATCCATTGCCAGTCGTGAATTTAGGTAATGATACAATACTATGTAGTTACCAGAATGTATTGATTGAGTCTGGTGTAACTAATGCTACATATCTTTGGAATACAGGCGAAACTACTCAAGACATAACAGTAGCATCTACTGGAAATTATAGCGTTCAGGTGACTGATGCAAATGGTTGTGTTAATAATGACCAAATAAACGTAACTGTTAACCCAATTTTCACTTTTGACTTAGGAGCAGATAGGCCTTACTGTGAAGGATCGTCAGTGATACTCGAATTGGACACGGTTTTTGCCGGTGCAGCATTTACATGGTCTAACTCATTCGGAGTTGTAAGCACTACTAGCACATATACTGTGGCGGATACGGGAGTTGTTTACCTGGATATTGTTAATCAGAATGGTTGTGCTGCCTCAGATTCAATAACTATTCTACCTTCTAACTTGGCATTGTATGCAGTGTTCTTAGCAGATAGTAAAGTTATTCTTGGAGATAGCATTATTTTTATTGATTTGTCATACCCCAAACCATATACCTTAGAATGGGACATGGGTAACGGCTATACTACTACAGATACAATGCCTACGTATGCTTATTTTGTTCCAGGTGACTTTGACGTGACACTGACTGTTAATAATGGATTTTGTGAATCTGTAAAAACAAAAACGATTACAATTGAACCTGTGAAAAATTTGGAGTATGAAATGGAAATACCAAATGTTTTTACTGAAATTGAAAGTTTAGTCCTTTATCCTAATCCTAATAATGGCGATTTTAATTTGAAAATTGACTTGTCTAAAGAAGCCGCAGTTCAAGTTGAAATTTTCAATTTAATGGGACAATTAATTCATCAAGAAAAATTTATTGCCGAAGAAACCATTCGAAATTACTCTTTAAGTCATATTAAAGCAGGACTTTACGTAGTAAGAGTTATGGTGGGTAAAGAAAGTCAAAGTGTAAAATTTGTAAAAATTAATAATTAATTTAATGAGAAAACTGTTACAGTATACTTCCTTAGCGATTTTAGCTAATGTTTTGCTTTTAAGTGTTATAGCGCAGCCTTGTCTGGAGGGATGGCAGTATAGGAAAACGATATCAATGACTAATAGTGGTTCAGGATTGACGAGTCATCAAGTTTCTATTACTTTAAATACTCAGGCATTGGTTGCCGTTGGTAAAGTTAGAGTGGATGGAGGTGATATAAGATTTACGGATGCTTCCGGAAGTAATTTGTCCTATTGGTATGACCCCGCAGAGTTTAATACTTCTACGACTACGTTTTGGATTAAAACAAATGTAGCTAGTGGCTCATCCAATATTTATATGTTTTATGGAAACGCTACTTCTCCTGTTGTGGCTAGTGGAGAAGGGACTTTTGAATTTTTTGATACTTTCAATACAGGTAATATCTCCCCTCTTACATGGGATAAGTGTGGTAATAATAGTAATGTTAGTGTTGTTGGAGGTAATGTAACCTTTCAATCTAATAACGCTACTACACCTAAAGATTATTTGATTACGTCTAAGCAATTATTCACTACTCAAGTAATTGCTGAGACTAAAGTGAATTCAGCAAGTGCAGGAAGAGCAATGGTAGGGTTAATAGATAATGCAAGTGATGGCTATGCTACTGTATATGAAGGTACGGTCATGAAAATGATGAAGGTATCTTTAGGAGGAGATTGCAAATTGGTTGAGCAATTAGTTAGTCCAACACCTACTTCGGTTGCACTAGTTTCTGGCGTGATGGGATTTGAATGGAGTGCGGCTGCAGAACAGCAAATATCATGGCCTGGAGGAGTAAAAGACTATTTTGACACAGATAAATTTACATCATTTGGGAATGCTAAAAAATTAATTTTAGGCTCGGCTATTAATACAGGACTAACCAATGGAAGTTTTACAATTGATTATGTTAGGGTAAGAAAATATGCCTCCAATATTATAAGCCTTACCGATGTAGTGGAGCATGAAGCACCAGTTGCACCAGTTGCAACTAATACGGGGCCTTATTGTGGAGGTGATTTAATAGTTCTTTCTACGGATAATTATGCTGGTGCCGTTTATTCATGGACAGGACCGAATTCATTTACAAGTGCAAGTAAAGATCCTACACCATTTACTTCATCAACATCTTATGACGGGGTGTACGCTGTTACTATTACCATGCCTGGTGGATGTAATGCTACAAGTATTACAACAAATGTTGAGGTTTCATCTGCTTCAGTGTCTGGAAGTATTTCTGGAGCGACCACTTTATGTGAAGGATATAATTTAGGAACTTTAAATCTGTCGGGAGAAAATGGCGATATTTTACGATGGGAAATGTCTAATAGTGCAGGAGGACCATGGGTAACGCTTTCTAATACTACAAATAGCCTTGATTACCAAAATTTGTCTGATACTACTTACTATAGATCTGTTGTGCAAAGTGGGGCATGTCCACAAGCTATAAGTGCTCCGCTTCAGGTGAACATAGATAAAGCAACGGTTGGAGGATTCACTTTGGGAACTGATCAAGTTTGTAAAGGATTAAATGGAGGTGATGTTAATTTGGTTTATCAAAATGGAAATATCATTAATTGGGAGTCAACAACAGATGGGTTTACTTGGACACCAATTACGAATGCTAATCCTGTAGAGTCTTATTCCAACCTTTCGGAAACAACTACTTATAGAGCTTTGGTTAAAAGCGGGGTTTGCCCAGCAAAATATTCTTCAGAAACAACAATTACGGTTAATCCTAATCCAGTGACAGATTTTAGCGCTACTACTGTTTGCAAAGGCGATAATACTGAGTTTACGGATTTGTCTACAATTTCAGCAGGTTCCATTGTTAACTATAGTTGGAACTTTGGTAATGGCAGTGGCAGTATTGCTCAGAATACTTTTAATCAATATGCAGCAGCTGGTTCGTACTCTGTAAGCTTAACAACCCTTTCTGATAAAGGTTGTAGTCACACTCAAACAAAAATGGTTAACGTTAATGCAAATCCAAGTGTTGATTATAACTTTACCAATGTATGTTTAGGTTTTCCAATGTCTTTTCAATCTGTCGTTTCTGTTTCGGGAAGTACGATTACAAATTTGAATTGGGATTTGGATGATGGAAATGCTTCTAGTCAGGTTAATGTCAATCACCAATATGCATCAGCGGATACATATGATGTGACATTAGTCGCTACAAGTGCACAAGGGTGTATTGATTCAGTTACTAAACCAGTGGTAATAGCACAGCCGGTAGCGGTAGATTTTATTGCGGATAGTGTTTGTTTGGGAGAGCCAATTCAGTTTATCAATACATCTGCAAGTGGATCTGCAAATATTCAATATTCATGGAATTTTGGAGATGGGGCTATTTCAGCATTAACTAGTCCTTCTCATACTTATGCTGCAAAAGGAGTATACAGCGTGATTTTGCAAGCTAGTCTAACCGGGAATAATACTTCATGTCAATCCTCTAAAACACTAAATGTTGAAATATATGAAAGACCAACTGCTGATTTTACATTTATTGATAAATGTTTATCGGATACAGTATCATTTGTAAATCAAACAGTGTATTCGGGTGGAATGGGAAATCTTATCTACCGTTGGAATTTTAATGATGGAAACCTAGCGTCAACTCAAAATACTTCTCATAAATATAGTATACCTGGTTTGTATAATGTCTCAATGGAAGTAGAAACGGTGTTTGGGTGCACATCTTCAATTGCAAAACAAGTAGAAATATTTGAGATGCCCGCTGCTAACTTTACCGCTACAAATGTTTGTTTAAATTCAGTAACTGATTTTGTAAATACATCTTTTATTAATATTGGTAGTATGACTTATGATTGGAACCTAGATAATGGGACTACTAGTACAGCAACTTCTCCAAGTTTAGTTTATGCTGCAGATGGAACATATCAGGTAGAATTGATAGCGACTTCTAACAATGGATGTAAGGATACCGTAGTTAAACCGTATATTATTTATCCTAAGCCCTTAGCTAGTTTTACATTTGATGAAGTGTGTGATGGTAATGTTACTCCTTTTTCAGATATATCAAGTATTAATGCTGGTTCCATTAATACATATAATTGGGATTTTGGAGATGGGTCTTCAGCAGGAGGAACTACTCCTTCTCATCAGTATTTAAATGTAGGTAATTATAATGTCAACTTGTCTGTTGTTTCAGATAAAGGATGTACGGATGATACGACAATCATTGCGGTAGTCAATCCAAATCCAGTTGCCAATTTTACTGTTCAAGATGCGTGTGCAGATTTTCCAGTAGGGTTCACAAATACTTCTTATGTGTCCATAGGAACAATATCAAATCTATGGGATTTTGGAGATGGTGCTTCTTCAAACTTGGCTTCTCCTACTAATGTTTACCTTGGTACTGGATTGTATGATGCTAAATTAATTGTTACCACAGGTAAAGGGTGTGTTGATTCCGTTATTAAAGTAGCAGAGGTTTTTGCTCCACCAGTTTTTAGTTTGGGTACGGATCTTTCTATTAGTTTAGGAGATGCTGTAGAATTAGAAGGGTTTTATTCAGGAGCATTGGCTTACAGTTGGTCACCTAGCGCAGGTCTAGACAATAACTCACTTTCTAATCCTACTGCAGCACCCACAGAGGAAACAACTTATGTGCTGACTGTTACAGATGGAAATGGGTGTGTTGGAAGTGATAGTATTACAGTAGAAGTAATAGATGATTTTAATCTGTTAATTCACAATCTTATTACTCCAGATGGGAACGGAGTAAATGATAGTTGGGTAATTGGCAACATTGAAAATTATAGTGCTGCAACAGTTTATATTTATGATCGATGGGGTAACGAAATTTTGAAAACAACCGATTATCAGAATGACTGGAACGGTGTATCGGGAACGGATCAATTGCCTGATGGTACATATTACTATATTATCTCTGTACCTAATCAAGAGAAAGTTTACAAAGGTGGTCTAACTGTTTTAAGAAATAAATAATATTTAAATGAAGAATTTAGTAATAGCAATCGCATTATTCTTTGCGGGAAATACCTTGTTTTTTGGACAACAAACACCGGATTTGGAGCATTACCTTGTCAATCCATATCTTTATAATCCTGCTGCAACCGGAGTTGAAGGTACAAAAATGTTTTTGGATTATCATAAACAATGGGCAGATTTTAGTGGGGCGCCAGAAACTCAGTTGTTTACGTTTGATAAGTCATTCAAAAAGGATAAATATGGATTAGGTTTTAAATTAATTAACGATGAAGTAAATATTCTAGGTAGAACTGGAGGGTATCTGTCTTACTCGTATCAATTTCAGATAGGTAAAGTACAATCAATCCGTTTTGGTGTTGAGGCTGGATTTTTACAAAATAGAGTATTGTTTGATAAAATCATTGCGGAAGATAGTAAGGAGGCAGTCATATTTAGTAATAAGCAAAATAGTACAAATTTTGATGGTGCTGCGGGATTTATATATAAAATACAAGATTTTACATTGGGCTTTTCTGCGCAGAATTTAATTCCAACTACCTTTCACTATCAGAACACTGCTACTTCTAATGAATTGGTTTATAGAAATATTCATCATTATTACTTAAATGCTATGTATGACTTTCATTTAGGTGAAAGCAAATGGCTTATTCAACCTTCTATTCTTGCCAAAAGTGCTAAAGGAATACCTTTTGTTTTTGATGGAAATTTAACGGCCAAATTTGATGATATGGCTTGGTTGACGTTGAGGTATAAACATAATGTAGGTTATTCCGCAGGTATTGGGGTGCTAATTGCAAACCAAGTAACCATCGGTTATGCCTATGGAATGTCTTCAAATGATCTTTCTAAATACAATACGGGGACGCATGAAGTGATTCTAGGAGTTAATATTCAAGGGAGCCAAGGTGGTAGTTCTAATTCAAAAATCCCAAATAAAAGATTGGATAAATTAGAACAGCAAAACAATGAACTTTATGAAAAAACCGATTACCTTGAAAAGCAAAATGAAGCATTAAAAATTGAATTGGAGAAACAAAAGGAGGAATTGAAGAACAAAGTTTTTGGATTGGATCAACTAAAAGAAGAATTAACAAAAGAATTAGAAGAGTGGAAAGCCACTCAACAAACTGCGACAGAGGTGAAAACTGAAAACAATAATAGTGTTACTGCTGCTGATGAACTAGGCCATACTACGCTAAAAGAGGATGGGGATAAGTTCATTGTAATAGGTGCAACAAGGACCATTAAGACTGCTAAAAAGTATCAAACAATAATTGCGAGAGAATATAAAGAAACCACGAGTATTGTTCAAAATGATAAGAAAACTTGGTATTTAATCTATACCAAAAAAACGAAATCTGTAGAGGACGCGCAGAAGGAGTTAAAACGTGTCAAAAAAGTTGATACTAAGGGCATTTATGTAGGTAAGCCTTGGATTTACGAAATCGAAGATTAATTTTTTAGTTATATTTAATATCCGAAGTATGAGTAGTATAAGTAAAACTGTAAGAAACTTTTCAAAATTAATTCTGCTTACGTTTTTATTGCAGTTTATTTCCCAAGAAAAATATGGACAATGTACTATTGGTGATTCTATTGGGACATACGATGCTGCTTCTTTTTCAATAGGAACTCGATTAAAAATTAATGATACAATAAGCGCTGGAGAATACCTCACACTTCTGAATATCGAAGCAGAGTTTACCTATACCATTGATGTCTGTGCAGATCTTGCAAATACTTATCTTACTTTATTTGATGAATCAAAGTCTAGTATTGCCTTTGATAGTGACGACTGTGGCAATGACGGAAGAATAACATTTATTGCACCAGTTTCAGGGACTTACTTTGTTCAGTTAAATTTAGATGGATGTGCTACAGATAATGTAGAACATGATTTATACTTGAAGAAGGATACTTCTTTTTGCTCCCAAGGTATTGCTCACTCTTCTTTTAACACAGCTCCTTTAGTAGCCAATACAAGAACTTTAATTTCATCTACAATAAAGGCGGGTCAATATGTAACTTTAAATAACATAGTAGCTAATACCACTTATATTGTAGATGCTTGTTCAGATCCGGCTAATACAAGTTTAACTCTAAGAGATACAGCTGGAAAATCTATAAAATTTAGTAGTTATGGTTGTGGGAATGATGGAAAAATAACTTTTACAGCACCTGTTAGTGGGGCGTACAAAGTTTCCCTTAATATTGATATGTGTGGTACAGATGCTGTTAATCATTCTATGTATATTACTAGGTCATCGTGTGTTAATCCAGATTCAGCAGATATTTCGGTAGTTCAGGCTGCTACTTGTTATGGAGATACTGAAATCCTGTCATTTGGAGGAGCTCTTAATAGTGCAACTTATTGGATTGTTTATAAAGATTCGGTTGGTGGTGAAGTAATAGATTCGACAATGTCCAACACATTTTCATTTATTCCTTTACAAGGAACGAGAACATATTACGTTAGAGGTGAGAGAGGGTGTGTTTATGCTGCCGATGCGTATTATGAATCTATTAGTATTACCACTGATTTCAAAGATGCAAGTTTTAGTTATAATTCAAGTTCATATTGTATACAGGATGCGGATACTATTCCTAACATCATAGGTGAAGCCGGTGGGACATTTACAGCCGCACCTGCTGGACTTGCTTTGAATGCATCTACAGGTAGAATAGATAATAGTGCAAGTACTCCAGGAACCTATGCTATAACCTATACCACCTTGGGGCCATGTCCGGCAAGTAAGTCGGTTGATGTTACTATTACAAGTTTAGATGATGTTACATTTACTTATGGCGCCACTTCTTTTTGTAAAACTGATGGTGATCCTTTACCGACTGTAAGCGGTGTCCCTGGTGGTGTGTTTTCGTCATCATCGGTAAATCTTGTAGTGAATTCTTCTAATGGTATTATTGATATTGGAGCTAGTGCTGCTGGATCCTATACAATCACTTATACTACTTCTGGCAATTGTGCAAATGCTGGCGTACATAACATAACCATTAATGATATAGACGATGGAGCTTTTACTTATGCCGTTTCTGATTTTTGTCCTAATCAGGTAAATCCTATACCTACAATTACAGGGTTGACCGGAGGGTCTTTTTCTTCAACCAATGGTTTGGTAGTTGATTCATCTACAGGAGAAATTGATGTAAGTGCTTCTGTACCCAATAATTACAATGTGTTTTATACAACTAATGGTTCTTGTCCAGTCATTTCTAATTTTAGTATAGACTTACATACAATGGATAATGCTAACTATGACTATGGGAAAACAATATTCTGTGAATTGGAAGCAAGTCAATTGCCGACTACGTACAATACTGGAACTTTTACCTTTACGCCTACAGGTTTATCAATTAATAGTACTTCAGGACTGCTAGATGCAAGTGCTAGTACCAATGGTGTATATAGTCTTACTTATACTACAAATGGAAATTGCCCCAATACAGAAGTGAAAACAATAACTATTAGTGCAATGGATGATGCTGGTTTTAATTATCCCGCAGGAAATTATTGTTTGTCTGGTACAGATCCTATAGCAACTATTACAGGTGTAACTGGTGGAGTATTCTCTTCATCTCCATTTGGGTTGGCTGTAAATAGTACTACAGGATTGATAGATCTTAGTGCTAGTGTTCCAACGAACTATCTTATTACCTATACAACTGCAGGGAATTGCCCTAATAGTGCAACTTTTCCATTGACAGTAAGTAATTTAGATAATGCAAACTTTAATTACGCTAAGAATAATTATTGTATAACAAGTTCCGATCCTACTCCCACAGTGACTGGAATTAGCGGTGGAACTTTTTCAAGTTCGCCATCAGGGCTGTCAATTAATTCAACTTCTGGTCTAATTACTATTGGATTAAGTGGTATAAATACTTATGATGTAACTTATACTACTTCGGGTAATTGCCCTAATTCAAGTACGCAATCTATTATTCTAAGTAGTTTGGATGATGCCAGTTTTAATTATGGATCGTCTACTTATTGTGCTTTTTCTACAGACGCTCTTCCAACTATTACTGGATTAACTTCAGGAGTTTTTTCTGCTTCACCTGCAGGACTGATTATGCAGCAAAATAATGGTTATATCAATACAGGAGCAAGTAATCCTGGAACGTATACTATAACTTATACAACTGCTGGTGATTGTATGAATTCAAGCAGCCAAGATGTAACAGTTATTTCTGCTGACGATGCATCTTTCAATTACGATGCAGTAGAGTATTGCGGGGCGGATGCAGATCCATTGCCAAATATTATTGGTCTCAATGGAGGTACATATTCATCTTCGCCTTCAGGTTTAGATATCAATCCAGCAGATGGAATAATAGATTTAAGTCAATCAATCGCTGAAGTCTATACAGTTACTTATACTACAAGTGGAACTTGTCCAAATTCAAGTACACAATCAATTATTATTTTGGAGGCAAGTGATGCAGGGTTTTCATATAGTTCAACTAATTATTGTGTTTCTGGAGTGGATCCAATTCCTACTATAACGGGATTAACAGGAGGAATATTTTCAGCATCTCCTGTAGGCCTTGTAGTAAACGAATATACGGGTGTGATTGATGTAAGTGCAAGTACCGCAGGAACCTATAATGTAACTTATTCTGTTGGTGGAGACTGCCCCAACACTGAAACGCAAATTGTAACCATAGACAATTTAGATAATGCGGATTTTTCATACTCAGCTACTAACTTTTGTACAGCAGGTTCTGACCCTATTCCAGTTATTTCTGGTGTTTCCGGTGGCGATTTTACAGCAAGTCCTGCAGGTTTAATGCTGTATACTGCAAATGGCGAAGTGGATGTGAGTGGGAGTAGTATTGGTGATTATACGATTACTTATACCACATCAGGTGCATGTCCAAATTCAAGTTCTAGGAGTTTTGAATTGAGAAATTTTGATGATGCCAGTTTTAACTTTCCTCAAAGTACTTATTGTGTTACGGATTCAGATCCTTCTCCTGTGGTCACAGGTTTGCCTGGTGGGAGTTTTGCTGCAGTGCCATCGGGAATGGTTATTAATGCATTATCTGGTAAGATTGATGTAAGTGCTAGTACACCAGGCATTTATGATGTTTCTTATACTACCAATGGAGATTGTCCCTATTCAAATACTCAAACATTAACCATAGGGGCAATTGATAATTCAAGTTTTAATTTTTCAGCGTCAAGTTATTGTGTCACAGATGCTGACCCTTCCCCAACAATCGGTGGAGTAAGTGGGGGGACTTTTACAAGTTTACCATCTGGATTGGATTTAGATGGAACCTCTGGTTTTATCACGTTAAATACCAGTTTGCCAGATACATATGTGGTGACGTATACTACTAACGGAAGTTGTCCTAGTTCAAGTACACAATCTGTAACTGTGAATGAATTAGATAACGCTGGATTTAATTTTGGGCAAGGTTCGTTCTGTTCATCTAGTGCTAATCCATTTCCTACAATAACTGGAGAGTTTGGTGGTGTTTTTAGTGCTAGCCCAACCGGAATAACAATAGATTCTTCTACTGGTGAAATTGATATTGCCACTAGCGCTTTGAATAGTTACACTATAACTTATGCTACACAAGGAACTTGTCCAAATTCTAGTGATGTGAATGTAGTGCTAAATGCTTTTGACGATGCGAGTTTTGCTTATTCAGCAAATTCCTACTGTACTTCAAATCCTAATCCTACTCCTATAATTACAGGAGTATCGGGTGGTGCATTTTCTTTCTCTCCTTCTGGATTGTCTTTTAATGCCGCAGATGGGACAATTGACTTATCGAATAGTTTGTTAGGAACTTATGCTATTACATACGCAACAGGAGGTAGTTGTGCTAATGCCACTACTCAAATGATTGAAGTCACTGATGTGGATGATGCTAGTTTCTCATATGGAGCGACACATTTTTGTGCTAATGATGCAGACGCTATTGTTACTATCTCAGGAGTTTCTGGGGGTGTATTTAATGCTTCTCCTGTGGGGTTAGTTGTTGATGCTAGTACTGGAATGGTAGATATAAACTCAAGTTCTGCAGGTAGTTATATGGTTACTTATACAACCAATGGAAGTTGTCCAACTCCAAATAGCAAACCGTTTGTTTTATCTTCAATTCCGAATATAAATCAATCTGTTCAAGGATGTGATAGCATAACATTACATGGCAAAAAATATTTCAATTCTCAAATTGTTGTAGATACACTTTCGGGAATGTATTGTGATAGTGTTGTAAATACAGATTTAGTTATTAATTCAGCCAATACTGGAGTGGATGTTGTAAATGCATGGTGTTCACATACATGGATTGACGGAAATGAATATTTCAATAACAATAATACGGCTAGTTATGTGCTAGTTAATCAAGGAGGTTGTGATTCTATTGTAACGTTAGATTTAACGGTTTCAAGTGTTGATACTGTGGTTGATTTGTACAATTCTACTTTTGTATCTAATGCCTCTAATGCTACATATCAATGGGTGAATTGTACGCAAGGTTATGCACCAATACCTAACGCTACTAGTAAAACATTCACCCCTATACAAAATGGCAATTATGCTGTTATAGTAACTGAAGACAATTGTACAGATACATCTGCATGTATTTTTCTAACCAATGTAGGAGTTGGAAACGGACTGTCGGACATGAATATTGATGTATATCCAAACCCTTTCAATGAAAAAGTAAGTATCGAGTTGGAGAGAACTTCTGATGTTGGTGTTTCGATAGTAAATCTTGCAGGGGAACTAATTAGTGAGATGCTTTATCAATCTATAGACAAAATTCAGTTAGACTTAGGTGCTTTCGATAGAGGTGTTTATTTCTTAACGATTACATCGAATAATCGTCAAAGAATAATTAAATTAATTAAACAGTAAGAATACGGTTTAACATTATTTAGCATCAGCTTCAAACAATAACTCTTAAATTTTGTACGTTTGAGAATTAAACAGTAAAAACGTAGCAGTTATGGCAAAGATATTATGGGCAGATGATGAGATAGATATGTTAAAAGCGCATATCATTTTTCTTGAAGGAAAAGGGAATCAGGTAGTAACTGTAAAAAGTGGAAATGAGGCATTGGATAAAGCTGATGCAGAAGATTTTGATATCATTTTTTTGGATGAAAATATGCCAGGGTTGACCGGATTGGAAACCTTGGAAAGAATGAAAGTGTCTAATAAGAATACGCCTATTGTGATGATTACCAAAAGTGAGGAGGAATCTATTATGGAGGAAGCAATAGGAGGAAGAATAGCAGACTATTTAATAAAACCTGTAAATCCTAATCAAATTTTATTGGCTATTAAGAAAAACTTGGAAGGTAAGCGTTTGGTGAATGAAAAAACTAATTCTAATTATCAACAAGAATTTCGTCAGATTGCTATGGATATGCAAGACAGACTAGATGAAGATGGTTGGATTGATATCTATGATAAATTGGTCTATTGGGAGTTGGAATTAGGCAAAAGCAAGGATCCAGGCATGCAAGAGATTCTTAAAATGCAAAAGTCAGAAGCGAATAGTCAGTTTTGTAAGTTTGTAGAAAAGAATTATTTTGATTGGGTATCTCATGGTTCAGGTCCATTGATGTCACATACGGTTTTGCAAAAGGAAGTTTTCCCAAAAATTACAGATAAGCCAAGTTTCTTGGTGGTAATTGATAATTTAAGATTGGATCAATGGAAGTTGTTGTCTGCTATATTGCAAGACAAGTTTAAAATAGAGAGAGAAGATTCGTTTTATGCTATTTTACCTACTGCTACACAATATGCGCGTAATGCTTTGTTTGCTGGATTAATGCCTTCAGAAATTGCAAAAAAATTCCCAGATAAGTGGAAGAATGATGAAGATGAAGGTGGTAAGAATTTGTATGAAGAAGACTTTCTTTCGGCAAATTTAAGGAGAGCAGGGTTTAAAGGAAAGTTTAGTTATAACAAGATTACAAATCTTAATGCTGGTAAAAAACTCGTGGAGAATTTCAATAACTTGTTGAATAACGAGTTTAATGCGGTAGTTTATAATTTTGTAGACATGCTTTCTCACGCCAGAACGGATATGGAAGTTATAAGAGAATTAGCGGATGATGATGCAGCATACAGGTCTCTAACTGTTAGTTGGTTTGAACATTCACCATTGTATGATTTATTTAAGTTAATGGCTAAGAATGGATGTGATGTTGTTGTAACAACAGATCACGGAACCATAAAATGTGATGAGCCGAGTAAAATTGTTGGAGATAAGAATACAACTACCAATCTTAGGTATAAGCAAGGGAGAAATCTAGATTATAAAGAAAGAGATGTTTTTGCTGTTAAAAATCCTGCTGAGGCCTATTTACCTAAATCAAATTTGAGTTCATCTTACGTTTTTGCCAAGGAGGCTAAGTATTTTGTGTATCCCAACAATTATAATCATTATATGAATTATTACAAAAATACTTTTCAGCATGGAGGAATTTCACTAGAAGAGATGATAGTTCCAATTGCGTTCTTGAAAGCGAAGTAGGGAAAGTATAAGGTGGGGTTAATATACCAGATTTAAAGTTTGTTAAGTGCATATAGGTATCATTTGAAGTTAAAACTTCAAATGTTGAAAACATTGAAGAAAGGAAGCATTATTTTACCCCCACGTCACGCATCCAACGCCTTGCATTCGGTATCTCTTCATTCTTTTTTCTTAAAATCGTTCAAAATAATTTGATTATGTTATTAGTTTAGTTTAGTTGTCAGATATTAAATACTTAATACCATGACATTGATAAAATTTAACCTACTGTTGTTAACAATGATTTCATTTGGAATAATTTCATTTGGTCAAAATACTTTGCCTGTAAATGGTAATGTAGGGATTGGAACTACTGTGCCTGCTTGTGAATTGGAAGTTCATGGGAATACTGATTTGGATGGTAAAGTTGTAATGCGGGACTCAGTTAAAGTAGACGGTGAGTTACTCATTGAACAAAATGTGGTTATTAAGGGAAGTACTAAGAATCTGGGAGATTTTTATGTTGGTAATAATTTTATTTTACCCTCGCTGGCAGCTACAGCATTAGTCCAGGAAGATTTAATTTTGATGGTAAAAGGAGATGGAACTGTAGGTGCCATGGAAAAAGGCCTTTTGAGTTTATATGAGCCTAAACTTTGTGTAGTAGATGTTAATGGCGATTATTTCGCGCCAGTTTGGTCTAATATTCAGGGGGTAAGTGGTGCTCCAGGTGTTTTGTATACTGCAGATAATTGCCCAGGAAATGTTGGAATTGGGACAAGTTCTCCGTTGGGTAAATTGGATGTGCGAGGTTCAACATATATTGGTAGTGGACACACAGCGACAGGAGCCATGTTGTCTGTTAATCAAAATGCTCCAAATAAAAATGGTTTGGATGTGTTTTTAACTAGTGCTTCATCAACCATATCTGGTATTGGTATTAATACAGTTGTTAATAAAAACAACAGAATTGCCTATAATGTATATAATGAATTAACACAAACAAATATGTTTTCAGTTTATGGAGATGGTAGAATATCTCTTCATGAACAAGTTGACCAAAATGCAAGTATAGAGGTTACAAATATTAATGGAAATTCTGTGTTTCAAGTGTTGGGCAATGGGAATGTATTTCTAAAAAATAAGGCTAAATTGGTTTTTGATGGTTCTCAACCAGTTTGGAACTCATAGGAAACAATAATTTGTTCACCTATGGGGGCTGCATGGGTAACGTCTCAACCAGCATCAAATGGCTATTAAACTGGAATCGGAATGACCACCTCGGGATTCTACTATGGAAGGAGTCAAAATGAAATAGGAAGTACTAATACAAATATTCAATATTTGTTTGCTGTGGATTTGGACGGTAGAATTAAAGCAAGAGCAATTAAGATTTATGATTTTGGATGGGCCGATTATGTTTTTGACAAAGATTATGTGTTACAAGATTTATCAGAGGTTGAATTATTTATAAAAGAAAATGGACATTTGCCTCATGTTCCAAGTGAAATAGAGTTGAAGAAAGACGGTTTAGATTTAGGGGAAATGCAGCAAATTCAGATGGGTAAGATCGAAGAGTTGACGCTTTATATTATTGAGTTGGAAAAGAGAATAAAAGAATTGGAGAAATGATTAAAAAGTATAAGGTTATAATATTGTTGTTTGTAGGGACTGTTATCTGTTCAGGTGCATACGCTCAAAGCAGAATAGGAATTTCCTCAAATGCTGTTTTTAATGATTTTTACTATCCTGTAATTCCGGAGGCTTCGATAGGAATTGAAGGAGGAGTCGTCTTTCAACAGGACAGTATTTTTAAAACGAATAAACTGAGATTTCATTCTGAATTATCGTTGATGAATAGATGGAAAAACTCAACTAAAGGTGAGCTTACTGAAATGTTGATTCATTTGGGCTTTGGATATAAGTTAGGATCAAATAGAAAAATATATTTTGAGCCTGTCGTGGGTGTTTATTCGAAGATAAAATTGCAGTATGATAACTTTTATGATCTTGGTAGAGAAGTAGAAACCAAATTTTTTACAATTGGAGTTTATTTGAAGCCGCAAATGAATATTGAAATTAGTGAAAAGTATACATTCTCAATTTTCACTTCAACTAGATTTGATATCTCTCCTACTTTCTATGATTGTCCAAGCGGTTGTTATGGTGTTAGTATGTTTACCTTATTGTCAGGAGTTCAATTAACTTATAAATTGAATGGAAATGAAAAATAGTTGGATAATTTTGATGGTAATAGTTTGGATTTAGATACATGGGAATTGAAACCTTGGGAGCAAGGAGGTAAATATCATATCAATACCCTCGAGCCAGATAATATTGAGGTTTCATCTGGTACTTTAAAAATTAAACTTGATAA
>JBFHGR010000015.1:0-42556 GCA_041583015.1 Parvicella sp.
ATCTGCATCAGTAGAAGTTACAATTGCAATATTTGGAGAAAGCGTCAAGAATGAACGATCAAATTCATCCGCCTCGACAACAGAATTGTTACTATCAGCATTGAGAATTAAGTTTGAATTATAATTCGAAGCAATCCCTCCCAAGAATGCATTACAACCTACGCCAGTAGAATCCAACAAATGGGCAACCATGGATGATGTGGTAGTCTTTCCATGTGTACCTGCAACAGCTACGGCAAAAGAATTGCCAGTAATTACCCCTAAGACTTGTGATCTTTTCATCACTTCAAAACCATTTGACAAATAATGATTAAGAATAGCATTACTTTTAGGGATGGCAGGTGTATACACAATTAAACAATCCTCATTGAGGAAGGGCTCTGGAATCACGCTAACATCATCTTCATAATGAACAAAAACACCTTCATCAATAAGCGCAGCTGTAAGTGGAGAAGCAGTCTTATCATAGCCACCAACTTGCTTACCTATTGCATTGAAGTATCTAGCCAAGGCACTCATGCCGATGCCACCAACTCCAATAAAATAAACGCTATTTATGTTTTCTAAATTCATTACTTAAGCAATTATGCTCCTATTATTTTAAAAATTTCTTTACTAATATCTTCAGCCGCATTCGGTTTCCCAAGTGCAGCTATATTTTGTTTTAATTCATTCATTTTTGCCTCATCTTGCAGAAGAGACAATATACAGGATACTAAGTTCGCTTCTGAATCAATGTCTTTGACAAGCAGTGCCGCGTTTTTATCAACAAGAGATTTTGCATTCTTTGTTTGATGATCCTCTGCAACATTAGGTGAAGGCACTAAAACACAAGGTTTCTTAACCAAACATAATTCACTTACAGACAATGCTCCTGCGCGACTAATTACAACATCTGCTGCTGCATAAGCCAAATCCATTCTATCTATAAACGCCATTGGTTTAATATTATCATCACCATTAGCATCTGCCAATTGTTTCATTTCATCATAATAAATTTTACCAGTTTGCCATATCAATTGCACACCTGCCTTTGTCAATTCTTTCAATCCGTTTGCAATGCTATTATTAACAGTTCTAGCACCCAAACTTCCTCCAATAATCAGGATAGTTTTCAACTCTGAATTTAATCCAAAGTGCTTTTGACCTTCTTCTCGTTTTCCTTCCAAGGAAAGAATATCTTTTCTTACCGGGTTACCAGTGATGACAATTTTTTCTTTAGGAAAGAATTTATCCATATTATCATAAGCCACACATATTTTATGTGCTTTCTTTGCTAAAATTTTATTAGTCAGTCCCGCATAAGAATTTTGCTCTTGCAACAAAGTTGGCACCCCCATTTTACCAGCTTCTATCAATAATGGTCCACTTGCATAACCTCCTACTCCAATTGCTATTTGAGGTTTAAACGTTTTTATAATTTTCTTAGCCGCTGCCTTACTCTTGAAGTACTTATATGGAAAATTCCAATTCTTCCAAATTTTCTTTCTTTGTATACCAACAATATCCAATCCTTGAATAGGATAACCTGCAGCAGGAACTCTCTCCATCTCCATCTTACCATTAGCACCTACAAAAAGGATGTTCGCATCAGGATGTTTTTCCTTTATCTCATTAGCAATTGCCAATGCAGGAAAAATATGACCTCCTGTTCCGCCACCCGATATAATTACTCTCAATTTACTCATGCTATCGATTCTTTTGTGTCGATGTTATTACTAATATTTAAAATAATCCCTATGGAAATACATGTAAACAAAATTGATGTCCCTCCCATAGAAATCAGCGGTAATGGCTGCCCCGTTACAGGCAACAGATTTACCCCTACCCCCATATTAACTAACGCCTGTAAGACCAATAAAAAGCTTAGCCCAAAAGCCACGTATGCACCAAAACTACTTCCAATTTTAAGCGTAGTTCTAATAGATCTGAAGAAAAACATCATGTACAACATCAATAAAGTAAAAGCCCCAAACAAAGCCCCAAACTCCTCAACGATGGTTGCAAATACAAAATCCGACTGTGCAGAATACGTGTCATTCTTTACACTTCCTCTACCTGGCCCTTGACCTATCCAACCACCATTTGCTACAGCCATTTTTGCTTGATTAGCTTGAAAGTTATCTATTTTAGACTCAGAATCCTTCGCATCACTTTCACTACCAAAAAAAGAAACCAACCTTGTCTCCCAAGTAGTAGCTCGAGGAAGAATGCCCGTAGCTTTATTAATCATAATCAACAACAAAAAGATAACAACTGCACTACCTATGACAGCCCCCAAATGCTTTATTGACACCCCACCAACAAAGAGCATCACAAAACAAACGGTTCCCAAAAGAAAGGCTGTAGAAAAATCTGCAGGTAAAATCAAGCCACAAATCAAAGCAATAGGAATAACCAATGGTAAAACACCTTCTTTAAAATTGCTTAATTTATCTTTTTTGACAGTCAAAAGTCTGGCAACATACAATATCAAGACAATCTTGGCTAAATCGGAAGGTTGAAACCCCATAATCCACCTTTGCGCAGAGTTAATATTCTTACCAAAAACAAGCGTAACCAATAACAATGATCCCGCCACCCAAATACCAAGTTGCGCAATCCTTGAGAAATACTTGAACTTAAAATGCTGCAAATAAATCATAAAAACTAAGCCTAGCACCAACGTAGCCACATGCTTAAACCAAAAAGGCGTAGCATTGCCATCAGTGAGTCGATACGCCATTTTGGAACTCGCACTCAAAGCAATAACGACAGAAGCCAACGACAATAGAATAACTATTGCCCAAATGGACCTATCACCTTTTAGATATTTCTCTGCTAACTCTTGCATTTTTTCATTCTTGGCTTATTATCTACTGCTAGTGGCTGCTTCTTATCAACCCCAAATTTCGAACTTTAAACCCTCTTCATTTACAGTTTCTCTACTAAGTGTCTAAAATGCTCTCCTCTAAACCTATAATTGTCATATAAGTTAAAACTAGAAGATGCTGGAGAAAACAAAACTACATCATCATCTTCAGACCATTCAGCCGCTGTTGCTACCGCCTCTTCCAATGTGGATTTATGAGCATAACCATCCACCATATTGGCAAATGAATATTTCAAATTAGTTTCATATGCTCCGAAGCACACTATTCTTTTCACTTTATATTTTACTAGCTTATCCAACACACTATAATCCATTTCTACGTCAGAACTACCAGCTATCCAAATAACCGGCTTCTCCATTAATTCTAGAGAATAGTAAGTTGAGTCCAAATCAGTCGCTTTAGAATCATTGATCCATTCCACCCCATTCTTTGTAGCCACCGACTCGAGTCTATGTGATATGTCTGAAAAAAGGCTCATACTCTTCTTCCTAGCCTCCAGCATTTGATTTCTTAATGATTGTACTTTTTTCATTGTATAATTTGTTTCAGCAAAGCATATCTCCATTACAACAATGAAAACATACCTTGAATTAATAACAATTATTAAAGCGCTCTAACCGCTCTTTTAAATTGATTCCCTCTCTCTTCGTAATTTTCGAAAAGATCAAAACTTGCACAAGCTGGAGACAACAATACATTATGTCCTTTTTTAGCCATTCTGTACGCTAAACCAACAGCTTCCTCAGCGGTTGTAGCATCCCAAATATTCTCCACTAAACCTTCAAAGGCCGCGTGCAGTTTTGAATTATCTTTTCCAAGACAAACGATCCCCGCTACTTTTGACTTTACTAAAGCCTCAAGCATTGTATAATCATTTCCTTTATCTACACCACCTGCTATCCAAACAGTTGGTTGCTCCATACTTTCCAAAGCGTACCAAGTAGAATTTACATTGGTTGCCTTAGAGTCATTGATAAACTGGATACCATGCACTGATGCCACATGCTCCAATCTATGTTCTACATTTTGAAAGTCAGAGAGAGACTCTCTGATGATTTCTTTTCTAATCTCTAATACTCTTCCAGCTATACTAGAAGCCATAGAGTTGTAAGCATTGTGCTTACCTTGTTGTGCTAATTCGTGAATTGACATGTTTGTTTGTTGGTTGTTAATGTTAGTTTGTATTTGTTTGTTTGTTGTTAGCCAAGCACCTTCAGTAAGTTGTTCTTCTTGCGAAAAAGCATACGTCTTTTGCTTAAGCTTAAGTTTGTTGTTTTGTTGTTTTATTATTGGATCATCAAGGTTGTAGATGTAAACATCTTCAGGTCCTTGATTTTGGATAATTCTGAACTTACTTGCAGCATATTTCTCCATACTGTATTCATACCTATCCAAGTGATCCGGTGTAATGTTTAGAAGGATAGCTATGTCTGCTTTAAAGTCATACATATCATCCAGTTGGAAACTGCTCAGCTCAATCACGTAGTAGTCATGTACGTTTAGCGCAACCATAGCTGCGAAGCTTTTTCCAACATTGCCACAAGCCACAGTTTTCAATCCTGCTTTGTCTAAGACATGATTCAACATCAGTGTAGTAGTAGTTTTACCATTACTCCCTGTGATGCAAATCTTCTTACCTTGACAGTATCTTCCTGCGAACTCAATTTCTGATATAACTGGAATACCCTTTGCTTTTAAAGACTTAATCAGCGGAGCCGTTTCAGGAATTCCTGGACTCTTAATTACTTCTTTGGCAAGGAATATTTCATTCTCAGAGTGAACTCCCTCTTCCCATTTAATTTCATTATGTAAAAGAACTTCTTTGTACTTGTCTTTGATATTTCGCATATCAGAAACCCATACGTCAAAACCTTTTTGCTATGCCAAAATAGCTGCACCTACTCCGCTTTCTCCAGCCCCTAATATTGCTATTCGATTCATTGACATAAGTTGTTGAGACAAAAGACTTCAAGACATAAGACTTTAAGCCAACTTGCGTTGTGCTTTACTTGTCTATGTTCTAATCTTTGTGTCATATTTTTACTTTGTCTTTTCAATTTTCTTCCTTTTGACATCTCGGCAAACAGATTTCTCCGCTTCGGTCGAAATGACAATTGTTTTATCTCAATTTCAATGTCACAATAGACAATACCGCTAGGATGATTCCGATGATCCAGAATCTCGCTACGATTTTTGCCTCATGTATTCCTTTCTTTTGGTAATGGTGATGCAATGGCGCCATCAAGAACACACGCTTACCTTCTCCTGTTTTCTTCTTTGTATATTTGAAATAAGCCACTTGAACCATCACCGAAACATTCTCAATCAAGAACACGCCACAAATGATGGGTATCAATAATTCTTTTCTAATTGCAATAGCGAATGTTGCTATGATTCCTCCCAATGCTAAACTTCCAGTATCTCCCATGAAGACCTTTGCTGGATAAGAATTGTACCATAAGAAACCAATACATGCACCTACAAATGCCGAGATGTAAATCACCAACTCTCCAGAATTTGGTATATACATGATATTCAAGTAATCTGCGAAGACAGCGTTACCAGTTAGGTAAGCCAGGATTGCTAATGTCACTCCTATAATTGCTGAAGTTCCTGTCGCCAACCCATCCAATCCATCAGTAAGATTAGCCCCATTACTAACTGCAGTAACAATGATAATTACAAGAATGATATACAATATCCAAGTATAATTCCCCAAACCAAACCAACTATAATCGAACTCGTTGTTTTTAATGAAAGGAATTGTAGTAGTAGTAGATTTATGCTCTTGCCAATAATAATAATTTCCAGAGCCATCCACCTTTACTTCCCTAAGACTATCAGACAAATTAATATGATATACTTTCACCATATCTTCTTCAACAGCATCAACAGATTCTGCAGTTACCCAAGACTCTACAACCTGTGCATTCTCCGCTTCCGACAAATATATTTTATCCTTCACCACTACATCATCACTAAAATAAAGCAACGACCCAACAATAATCCCTACACCAACTTGTCCAATAACCTTGAACTTTCCTGCCAATCCTTTTTTATTCTTCTTAAACACTTTGATGTAATCATCCAAGAAACCAATCAACCCTAACCACACTGTAGCAATCAACATGGTGATGGTGTAAATATTATCTAACTTAGCAAACAATAAAGTTGGCACCAGAATAGCAGACAAAATAATCAAGCCTCCCATTGTAGGCGTTCCTGCTTTTTCATTCTGACCTTCCAAACCTAGATCACGGATAGACTCACCTACTTGCAATCTTTGCAACAAACGAATCAATCTTCCTCCAAGGACCATGGAAATTAGCAACGAAACAATAATAGCCATTGCCGCTCTAAATGAGATATACTGGAATAGCCCTGCGCCAGGCACATCCATCTCTTGTAAATATTCAAATAAGTGGTACAGCATTATTTATTCAAGTTTTTTAGGGTTTCTGTTACTATTTGTAAATCATCGAATGGGAATGTTTCTGTTCCAATGATTTGGTAATTTTCGTGACCTTTTCCAGCCACTAACAATATGTCTCCGCGATGCGCCAAAGCACACGCAGTATTTATCGCTTCATCTCTTTTTGTGATGCTTAATACTTTTTTAAGATCCTCAGGAGCGACACCAACTTTCATTTCCTCAATTATGGTATCTGGATCTTCGGTCCTAGGATTATCCGAAGTAAGAATTACTTGATCTGAAAGTTTTGCGGCAATCTCCGCCATAATAGGCCTCTTACCCTTATCTCTATCACCTCCACAGCCCACAACAGTAATAACCATCTCATTTCCTTTACGGATATTCTTGATAGTTTTCAATACATTTTCTAACGCGTCAGGTGTATGAGCGTAATCCACAATACCAATCACACCAGTTTCTGTAACCACTTGCTGAAACCTTCCTGCAGGCGGCTCCAAATTTGACAAAGCAGCCAAGACCTCAAGTTTATCCCTACCTAACAACACCGCAACCGCATAAGCCACCGTTGCATTATAGGCATTAAAATCACCTATCAATTTTAAGTAAGTATCTTTATTATCTAACTCTAAATGAAGACCAGCAAAACTGTTTTCTATTACTTTAGTTTTATAATCAGAAGGAGCATTAACACTATAAGTATAAACCTTAGCCTTAGAATCCTGCACCATAGTAGCACCATGTATTTGGTCAGCATTCACCAAAGCAAAAGCTCCGTCAGGCAAAGCATCAAAAAACCCTTTCTTAGCAGCAATATAATTATCGAAAGTCTTATGATAATCTAAATGATCTCTCGTAATATTAGTAAATACACCCCCAGCGAATTTCACCCCATGAATCCTATGTTGATCAACCGCATGAGAACTCACTTCCATGAAACAATACTTACAACCCTTAATCACCATCCTAGATAGTAACTCATTCAAGTCTAATACATTAGGAGTAGTATGCGTAGAAGGTACCACCTCATTATGAATCTTGTTAACCACAGTAGAAATCAACCCGACCTTAAGACCAAACAACCTAAACAAATCATACATTAAGGTTACAGAAGTAGTCTTCCCATTTGTTCCCGTTACGCCAATTAGTTTTATCTTTTCAGATGGGTTATCATAAAAATTAGCCGCAATTACACCTAGTGCTGTAGAAGTATTTACACCTTTTACATAGGTAACTCCATTATGTAAAATCTCTGGCAATTCCTCACACACAATACAAACAGCACCATCACTAATAGCCTTCTCGATAAAAGAATGACCATCTACTTGTGTACCTCTAAGCGCAACAAATATTGAAAACTGAGACACCTTTCTAGAGTCATACGCCACATGTTCAATTGCAATATTTGTAGAACCTACAATATCCTCAATGCGCACACCATATATTATATCTTTCAACAACTTCATCACTATATCAAATCAAGAATTATTAATTTTCCTTTACTCAGTTTTGTACCTGGATTAAGCGACTGATTTTTAACAACACCACTACCCAAAACTTTAACCACTAGTCCCTGCGACTCCAAGATAAAAAGCGCATCCATCAACCCCATCCCTATCACATTTGGCACAAGCCCACCTGGAATATCCTTACTACCTAGGCTTACCCCCTTATCATTTGTACTCGTTACAACATAGGCAGACTGAGAAGCATTATCGTTCACAGGCACTTTCATTTTCTTAAACACAGTAGACAACTCTTGTTTAGATCCATTTTTGGAATAAGGATAACTCATCACAGCCAACGCCTCCACACTCTGCTTCTCGGTATTCTCCAATCCTGAAGCATATACTTTATCAGCGATCTCCTTAAAAACAGTCCCAGAAACCAACGACCCATATATCTGTTTTGTAGGTCCCTGAATAACCACTATACACGTATACTTAGGTTTCGAAGCAGGAAAATAACCAACAAAAGACGCTTGATACTTATTAGAGTAACTACCGTTTACAGCAATCTTTGCTGTCCCCGTTTTACCAGCGATCTCAAAACCTCTTGCCTTAATATTATTAGCAGTTCCTCGCTCAACAACCCCCACCAACATCTTTTGCACATCTTTCAGCGTTCCAGGTTTACAAATAGCGTAATTCATCACCTCAGGTCCAAAATGTTCAATCACTTTATTACCATCCCTAATCTCCTTTACAAACTGCGGCTTAACCATCACACCATTATTTGCTACCGCATTATAAAGTGTCAAAGTCTGCAATGGAGTTTGCTGCACCTCATAACCTATCGCCATCCAAGGCAAGGAAATACCAGAAAAAGTCTTATCACTCGCATCCTTAATAACAGGACTTCCCTCTCCCGCAATTTTCAACCCCAATTTCTTATGTAATCCTATATCTTTTAAACCATCCACAAATAACTGAGGCGTTTTAGCATAATTATCATTTATGATTTTTGAAATAACATTAGACGACACTTCAAACGCATGCTGAATAGTATTTTTCCCATAACCTCCTACCCTAGAATCATGCAAACATGTTTCATAGAAACAATATTTACCCGGCATATCAACGCTATCCGTAATTTTTATCTTACCATCATCTAGAGCCACCATCAAGGATGCCAACTTAAACGTAGACCCTGGCTCTGAAGCCATCCCCACAGCATGGTTAAACGACTCCCTAAACGTATGATTTATCGTATCATTAGTTAGATTAGCAATTGCTTTTATATACCCCGTCTCAACCTCCATCAAAATAGCACATCCTTTTTGCGCATTTTGAGCAACCATCTGATTCATCAAAGCATCATGCGCAACATCCTGAATATTAATATCAATTGTAGTATAAATATCTTTCCCAGGAATAGGCTCCTTATTAGACTCACTAGGAATTGGCCTCCAATCATTCCCTATAATTTTCTCCATTAGCAACTCACCATCCTGCCCCTCCAAATAATCATTAAAAGCCCCTTCCAAACCAACTTTATACTCCTTTGAAGTTGCAGTACCAGGTTTATAATACCCAATTGTCCGTCTAGCCAAAGCCCCAAATGGAGGAACCCTTTTTGTTTTAGGCAATTTTATAAACCCACCTTTAAATTGACCTAAATTATAGATTGGAAAATTTTCGATTTTCTGCAACTGGATATGATTTACATTTTTCTTAATTGGAAAATACCTACTCCCTTTACTTTTGGCATTTCTAAGATTTTGCTCCCAATCAAAAGCAGATTTATCACCAAACAAAAAAGCTAAACTATCTGCCAAACTCACCACCTCATCATCAAACAATTGATCATCTACAGATTCTAAATCCATAAAAATATCATACCTAGGAACAGACAATGCCAATGCAGTTTTCTGCTCATTATCAGCAAAAATATTTCCTCTTGGCGCATCAATTTGCTTCAACTTAATCGTAGACTCAGCTACCTCAGCACTCAACTCTCCACCTCCCATCAATTGCAAAAAGACAATACGAGAAAATATCGCAACCGCAAATACAAGCATACCAATGTACACCATATAAACTCTCACTATTTGTTTCTTCTCTTTCATCTATTTTTTTTGCTCCAATCTCATTACTCTTGGAGGATCTTTCGCCTCATATATTTTCTTATTCTTCAACTTATCTGCCACCGTACTCTGCAAACTCTCTTGATCATAAATCTCCATCAACGACTGCAATTCCGAATACAACTTCTCAGAACGCTTCTCTTCTTTTGACAAACTCCTAATCGTATTATCAGCATAATACCCATAAGAGATATACACCAACATCAAAAACACCACAAACAGAATAAAAGGCAGATTCGCCACCACCTTACCATCCTGTAAGAAATCACCCGAAACCAAACTACGTAGCCCCAGCCCCCTTTTCTTCCTAATATTCTCTTTCACCTCACTCATATCCTTTCAGCCACCCTCATTTTAGCACTTCTCGCCCTAGGATTTCGCTCCAACTCCTCATCACCCGAAACAATCGGCTTCCTATTCACCTCCTTGAAAGGCCTTAAAACATTTCCATAAAAATCTTTCTCCAACACCCCAGCAACATTACCAGTCTTCACAAAATTCTTCACCATCCTATCTTCCAACGAATGATATGTAATAAACACAATCCTCCCTCCCTCTCTAACCACATCACTCATTTGCTCCAAAAGCAACTTCAACACCTCCATCTCCTGATTCACCTCAATTCTCAACGCCTGAAAAACCTGAGCAAAAAATCGATTCTCTTTCATTCTTGGCGCCAAATTGTAAAGTGCATTTTTCAAATCCTCTATTGTCTTAAAAGGTTTATCAGCCCGCTTATAAACAACACGAGAAGCAATAGACCTTGCATTCTTCAACTCCCCATACAATTTAAACACCTCAAACAACTTCGCTTCATCATACTCATTCAACACCTTCTTAGCATCTAAATCCATCTTCTTATCCATCCTCATATCCAATTCCGCATCAAAGCGAAATGAAAACCCTCTATCCGCTGTATCAAACTGATGAGACGAAACCCCCAAATCCGCCAACACTCCATCCACAGGAAGCAAGCTATGTAACCGAAGATTATTCTTCACAAAAGCAAAATTTTGAGGAACAAAAAGAAACCGCTCATCCTCCAACAAATTGCTCAACGCATCAGCATCCTGATCAAAAGCAACCAACCTTCCCCCTGCAGAAATCTGATTTAAAATCTCAGAAGAATGTCCGCCACCACCAAAAGTGACATCAACATATACCCCCGCAGCATCTGTGATCAACATTTCCACCGCATCATGCAGCAGAACCGGTATGTGATATTCATTATTCCCCATTATCATCGCCCATTACTTCTGCAGCTAAATCTTCAAACTCATCCCAATCTTCAGACAAAAGACTTTCATATCTTTTCTTATCCCAGATTTCCCATAAGTCCACATTAGCCACCATGACGATGTCTTTTTGGATACCCGCCCACTCAATTAAAGTCTTCGGAAAAAGAATTCTCCCACTAGAATCAAGCGACACTTTGATTGCACCTTTTTGAAACATACGAGCAAATTTTCTATCCTTTGCCTTAAACCTATTGAGCGACCTCAACTTATCCATCACCCTAGACCATTCCGTCATCGGATAAAGAGAAAGACAATCGTCAACCCCACGCGAAATCACGAAACTTTCTGAATCTTCAGGAGAGAGTTGCTTGCGCATATCCGCTGGCAACGAAAGACGACCCTTCGTATCCATTTTGCAGTGATATTCCCCTATAAATCCAATCATATTTCCTTTTCGCGCGAATTAGAGTGTAAAGCTAAAAAAAATTCTCCCACATTTTCCCACAATATTTCCATTGTGAATAACTTTCGTGCGAAACAAAAATATATCAAAAATATCAAACCACCAAAACTTCTTAATTTAAAGAGATTTAAGACCAAAATCAAGACCAAAATCAATCGTGGGAAAAAGTGGGAGATTATAAACATCAAACTGTTAAAACCCAACAGCAAAACACCCCACCCTAGAATGAACAGAATTGAATATATTTGCAGCAGAAATAGTCAAGAAATGAAAAGCGGTAAAAAAAAAGAAAGCCTATTTGTCCCGGAGGAAGATCGATTAATCAATGTAGAAAAAGCCATTAGAGACAAAAACCCAAAGCTTCTAAAATGGATGCCCGGTTTCTTACTTCGCTATATAAAAAGAATCCTTCACGAAGACGACCTCAACAGCCTATTCTACAGAACCAGAAACTCTTCCATCTCCGAATTCATGGACATCGGAATGAAGGAAATGGGGCCAATTGTCACATATGAAGGACTTGAAAACCTCCCAAAAGAAGGTGGCATATACCTTACTGCCAACCATCCGTTGGGAGGCCTAGATGGTGCAGCATTAATTCAAGTATGCCTCAAAGTTAGACCTGACTTAAAATTCTTTGTCAACGATGTATTAATGCAAGTAAAAACTATGGAAAACATCTTTGTCCCAGTCAACAAACTAGGAAGGAACGACAAAAGAAACAAAGAAGCATTTGAAAAAGTTTACAATTCAGAAAATTGCCTAATTATTTTTCCAGCCGGGATGGTTTCAAGACGCCAAAAAGGCAGAAAAATTCTAGATTTAAGATGGAAAAAAAGCATTGTACAGAAATCAATAGAATACAACAAACCTATCTTACCTGTCCACATTGAAGCTGCTAACTCAAAAAAATTCTACAACCTCTCTTACTGGAGAAAAAAATTAGGCATCCGAGCAAACCTAGAAATGTTTTTCTTAGCAGACGAGATGTACAAACAAAATGGTAAAAGAATTCATATCACTTTTGGAAAACCGCTACCTGCAAGCACATTCACAAAAGACAAAAGACCTGAAAAATGGGTGCAATGGCTCAAGGAACACGTTTACTCCCTTGCCACACAAAAGAAAGACTAATTTTTCTAACATAAGCGGGTTAATTTTAATCTACTCCACAAACCTTTTGCTGAACCTTTATTCTTAACTTTGCTATATTAAGGAGTAAACATCATGCAAGATATTATTCAACCAATACAAAAAGAATTACTTAGAAAAGAATTAAATTCAGAAACCTTTGTTAGACACACAAACAAAGGGAATAATGAAATTTATATTTTTAACCATAAAAACGCACCTCGACTTTTGCAAGAAGTAGGGCGATTAAGGGAAGTAACCTTTAGAGCAGCTGGAGGTGGAACAGGAAAACCAGTAGACATCGATCATTTTGACACGCACCCATCTGCTCCATACGAGCAATTAATTGTATGGGATCCGGAGTTGGAAGAAATCGTTGGAGGATACAGATTCATCCATTGCAAAACTGCAAAAATCACCAATGGAGTACCTGAATTAGCAACCAGCCACTTATTTAATTTTGATAGTAAATTTTTATCAGATTACTATAACAACACAGTAGAATTAGGAAGATCATTTGTCCAACCTAAATACCAACCTAGCCCAACCAATAGAAACGGCTTATTCTCCTTAGACAACCTTTGGGATGGACTTGGTGCAATTGTAGTAGATAACCCAAGTATCAAATATTTCTTCGGCAAAGTCACGATGTACCTAGACTTCAATCAAAGAGGCCGAGATCTTATCCTTAGTTTCATGAATCATTATTTTCCTGACTCAGAAAAGCTTCTCACCCCAAAGAAACCGCTAAAACTTCACACAGACACATCTGAGTTTGTAAAAGAACTTCGCAAACTAAACTATAAAGATGGGCATAAACTACTTAATGGCTACGTCAGAGAACTAGGAGAAAACATCCCTCCGTTAATCAATGCTTACATGAATCTTTCCGCCACAATGAAAACATTTGGCACTGCACTAAACGATCACTTTGGAGACGTAGAAGAAACAGGAATTCTTGTAAGTATTGCAGACATCTACGAAAGCAAAAAAGACAGACACATCAACACATATTCAGGCAAACAACAATGATAATAAAAGACGCAAAATTTTTAATGAGCAATACAGATTGGCAAAAATGTCCCAATCCTGTACTACCTGAGTACGCCTTTATCGGCAGAAGTAATGTCGGAAAATCTTCTCTTATCAATATGCTAACAGGAAGAAAATCATTAGCAAAAGTTTCCGGCACACCAGGCAAAACCTTGCTAATTAATCATTTCGGCATAAACAACCAATGGTATTTGGCTGATTTACCTGGATACGGCTACGCTAAAGTTTCCAAAACTTTAAGAACTAAATTTCACAACTTCACATTACAATACTTGCACCATAGACCTAATTTGATGTGTACTTTTGTATTGATAGACAGCAGAATAAAACCTCAGCAAATTGACATTGACTTTATGGAGTATTGCGGAGAAAAAAAAATTCCATTTGTAATTATCTTTACCAAGATGGACAAACTCAATCAAAGAGAAAAAGTAGAGAATATTGAAAAATATAAAGAAACCATGTCTAAACAATGGGCCTCTTTCCCTCCAATGTTTTTGAGTTCTTCAGAAAAAGGAACTGGGAGAGACGAAATACTAGACTTCATAGAAGAAACAAACGGATTATTTCAAAATTGAAAAGAACAAGTAAAAAAATAATTATTGCACCATTAGATTGGGGACTAGGACACACATCAAGATGTATTCCAATCATCAACAGTCTACTGCAAAAAGGACATCAAATAACCGCTGCGGTTAATGAACAACAGAAATCAATTCTTCAAGAATTATTTCCCACTATTACATATGCGCATTTGGAAGGCTACAACATTGAATATCCCGTGAACGGATCAATGACTTGGAACATGGCTAAGCAATCTTCTAAAATATTTACAGCCATAAAAAACGAAAATCACTGGCTCAAAAATTATATAAGTGAGCACCCACAAGATATTGTTATTTCAGACAATCGATTTGGATTCTACCACCCAAGAGTAGAAAGCATTTACATCACACACCAAATAAACATACAGGGACCTTCTTTAATAAAACCAATACTTTATACTATTCACAAAAATTATATCGACAATTTTCATCACTGCATAATTCCCGATACAAAAAACAACACACTAGCAGGTCAACTCTCTAAAACATCTATAGATCGATTTAAGTTCATTGGACCAATTTCGCGCTTTAATATTGCTGCTACAAACGACAATATAACTTACAAATATTTAGGCATACTATCTGGACCAGAGCCTCAGCGCAGTGTATTCTGTAAGATTCTAGAAGAAGCATTCTTAGAACTCAACGAACCATGTGCCATCATTGGAGGAAAACCATTAGAAAAAAATCATTTTACTAAAAACAATCTAACCTATTACCCCCACCTAAAAACAGAAGACTTTTATGACGTTGTTTGTAAAAGCGAAGCAATAATATCCAGATCAGGCTATAGCACAATTATGGACTTTTCAATTTTGCAAAAACCTATCTATTTCGTTCCCACACCAGGACAAACGGAGCAAGAATATTTAGCCGAGTTTCATCATGAGAACTCTGGCATTGGTTATTGCCGACAAAAAGACTTCACACTAAAAGGCATCTCAATCACCAACAAACTTCCTCACAGTAAAAAAGTTCACGAAAAGATTAACAACCTACTTGACATAATATAACAGAAAACATGTCATTTTTTCTTAGTTACTCTGACATCTCGAACACTACAAGCTTTCTTATATGACATTATGACTTCAAAAATATTTTGGCAGCTAATTTGACAAAAGAGATTAATGTTTAAAAAGTGGACTAAAATGAGTAAGCAAAAGACAAACGAAGATGAAATAATCAGAGACGAGGAAAACGTCAATGATCAAGAAAATACAGAACAAACTAATGAATCAGATGAAGACACTCCAAAAGAGGAACTATCTGATTTAGAAAAAAAAGAAATCGAATATAAGGAACTACACGACAAATACATTAGACTTTTTAGTGAGTTTGATAATTTCAGAAAACGTACCGCAAAGGAAAAACTAGACCTTACGCTGAATGCAGGAGGTGATGTTATGAAACAAATAATACCCACCTTGGACGATTTTGATAGAGCTATTGCAAACAACGAAAAAGCCGAAGACATTGACAGTGTAAAAGAAGGATTCACATTAATTCACAATAAGTTAATGCAAACTCTGACCAGTAAAGGCCTAAAAGCAATGGAATCAATGGGTGAAGAATTTGACACAAACAAACATGAAGCATTAACACAAATTCCTGCTCCAAGTGAAGACCTAAAAGGAAAAGTAGTAGATGTTATCGAAAAAGGTTACGTACTACACGACAAAGTATTAAGATTTGCTAAAGTGGTAGTAGGACAGTAAAAAAAATTATGAGTAAAAGAGATTATTACGAAGTATTAGGGGTTTCTAAAAGCGCATCTGAAGGCGAAATTAAAAAAGCCTACAGAAAACTTGCAATTAAGTATCATCCAGATAAAAACCCTGGAGATAGTACTGCAGAAGAAAAATTCAAAGAAGCTGCAGAAGCATATGATGTGCTAAGTGACTCACAGAAAAAAGCACAATACGACAGATTTGGGCACAATGCACCAGGCGGTGGATTTGGTGGCGGAGGAATGGACATGGATGACATTTTCTCTCATTTTGGCGACATCTTTGGCGGTGCTTTTGGCGGTGGAAGCCGTAGAAGAAGTGGCGGACAGCGAAGAAGAAAAGGAACTGATTTGCGTGTCAAAATCAAAATGACACTTGCCGAAATGGTAACTGGAGTTGAGAAAAAAATCAAAGTAAACAAATTAGTTACTGCTACAGGTGTTGATTTTAAAACTTGTAGCACATGTAATGGAACAGGTCAAACTGTAAGGGTTACCAACACCGTGCTAGGTCAAATGCAAATGGCTAGCACATGCAGCACTTGCGGTGGAACAGGGCAAATCATAGGGAATAGACCTCCAGGCGTTGATGCAAATGGACTTGAAAAGAAAGAAACTATTATCACGCTTAACATCCCCGCAGGCGTTGAAGACGGCATGCAATTAAACATGCAAGGAAATGGTAATGAAATACCAGGTGGTATACCAGGAGACCTTCTTATTCAAATCGAAGCTATTGAACACGAGTCTCTTGAGCGTAACGGGCTTGATATTCATTATGACTTACATTTGAGTTTTATAGATGCAGCCCTTGGAAAAAGCGTAGAAGTTCCTTTAGTAGACGGAGGTAGAGCAAAAATAAGAATTGAACCTGGTACACAAAGTGGAAAGACATTGCGACTTAAAGGCAAAGGAATCCCCGACATTAATGGATACGGAAAAGGTGACCAATTAATAAATATTCAATTATGGACACCTCAAAAACTATCAAAAGAAGAAAGAGCAACATTAGAAAGTCTTCAAGACAATGAAAATTTTGCTCCAAACAAAAAAGAAGCCAAAGGCTTTTTTCAACGAATGAAAGATCATTTTAATTAATTAGACAATCAAAAAAGGGCAACTTTAAAGTTGCCCTTTTCATTTACTTAAACCTCGAAAGGCATTTTATGAATCTCCTTTTCATTGATAAAAACCTTCACCTCATATCCTCCTTTCTCCCATCCTTGAACCTTTCCTTTAAAATTAAATGTAGTCTGTCCAGTATGGTTAATTGCAACATCCTTAAAGATATCCCTCACCAAACCTCCATCTGACTTATATACAGACAGTCTCATCTTTCCTTTTTCCGTTACCTCATACTCCAACTCCCCAAAAACCTCAACAGGAAGAGTCTCTATACTACGCGTTTCAGTAACCCTATACTCTTGAACAGTATTATACCAAGGATTTGGTCTTTCAGTTATATCACAAACATACTCTCTTAATTCTTTGACCTCATCCTTATCCTTTTCAAAAATTGCCGCAATTGTCTCCCCGTCAGAAACTGCCCAAATCGCACTTTGCTTTGTATCTTCCGAATACCCTTTTCCATTAATAAACTTTGCCAATTCCATTAACTTCTCATCTTTAGATTTCGTCATTTTAAACAAGGACCCTTCATCCGGAGACGCATCATCATGCTGACTACAAAAACCTTCCACCGAAAAAGTTTGCGACTCTTTTGCTGTCATTACCAGAATTTGGTCTTCCACAACAAAAATGTCTTGCTCAGGATCATTTTCTGCAATAAAATGAGTGCCTGCTGGAATAGTAATGGTGTATTTATTTGGCTTTAGTGGATTAATCACTACAGCCATGCACTGACCTGAGTAATCACCTTTGGATATAGCCTCGACTTTTATCAAGTCTTTTGACACTGCTTCGTGAATATCAATTGACTCTGTTTTAATCGGAGCAAAAGTCATAAAAATGGATAGAAATAATGAAGTAAACATAGGCGTAAAGTTTTTAAGTTTCTATTATAACAAACACCTTATTAATTCGTTACACAATAATTTCAACAAAAATTATAAACTATTGAAACATAGATTCCCGCCTTTAGTCATCCTTTATAAATGACAATGAGTATTTAGTTATATTTGCATCATGATTCGTCACCTTATAACCCTACTTCTACTTGCTCAAGTTTATACTACGGTTGCACAATCTTCTGAATTCATTGTTCAGACTGGTCACTCATCTGAAGTTAATAAACTTGAATTCAATAGCAAAGGAAACATTTTTGCCTCTGCCGGATTTGATAATAATATAGTACTTTGGGAAGTTGAAACAGGAAAACAATTAAGGCTATTATCTGGACACAACAACCACATTAATGATCTTATATTCATTAAATCCGACAGTGTTTTAGTGAGTTGCAGCAATGACTCAACCATCAAATTTTGGGACACCTATACTGGCAAAGTATTAAATCAAACTAAAACAGACTTCTTACCTAAATCGATCTCATATAATAGTCAAAGTAAGGACTTATACATCGCAGCAAAAATCCTTTACAAGTACAATGAAATCACTGGTGAGATTAACATCATTAAATCACCGAAAAACAGACCATTCACAAGAGTTCATGTACTCTCCGATGGAAGTTATATTTATGGAGGCGACAAACTTGGACACTTTTTTCACAAGAAAGATAGTATAGAAACCAAAAGAAACGGTTCTTTGGTTGACTTTGAATTCTCTAAAGACGAAAAACAATTAATCACATCATCCTCAAGTGGCAATGTCATACTGTTTGAATATAAAAAAGGCTCATATAGTTATAAAAAAACATTACGAACAGGGTTCAATTTCAATAGCGAAACCAATGCTATTGCATTAAGAGACTCTAGCCTCCTTTGTTTAGGGCGTGACAATGTGGTTTCACTCATAAATCCTAAAAACGGCAATATCAAAAAATACTTTTCCTCTAACTATTATGAAGCAAAAGACATAGCCATTCATCCTGAAGGAAAGATATTTATTTCATGTGCCAATGACGGTAAAATATATTTATGGGACATTGCCTCCGGCACTTTGGTTAGAGAATTTAAAAGCAATAGTTCTGCAATCAATGTTGCGAAATTTTCTATGGATAATCAATCCATTATTCTAGGTTATAACTCTGGATTAATTAGGATTTGGGATTTAGAATACGGTGGAATAATCAACACCCACAAGTTTAGATTATCAAGCAAGCAAGAAAAACAAGGTTGGAGATATCAAGTACTTTCACTTGTTAATCAAACTGAAGACACTTATACGTTCAAAGTAGTTTTAACCAAACCCTACAAAGGCACGACTTACTATAAAGAATGTAGATATTATGATTTTGTTTGGAATATTAAAACAAATTCCAAATCCTTCACTGAAAAATTTGTAGAAAACCATGAGCCTCTAACTCAAAATTTTCAATCCATTGTTGACAAAAGCAATAGAACATTTCAAAATGACACCTTATTTATTATTGCTGAAGGCAAAATGATTAGTGAATATAGAAATGACAAACCTGAAGATCGAGGATTTGAAACGCCACACTCCAACGACATTACTTCCATAGATTACAATCTATCAAAGCGGCTATACCTTACTGCAAGTTGGGACGGTCAAATTCTAATTTACAATAAATATGGAAAAGTAATGCTTCGACTTGCCGCTTTGCAAACAGATGATTTTGTGATGATCAATCCAGATAATTATTATTACGCCACTAAAGGTTCACTTCCTTTTATTGGTTTTACGGAAGGGCATAAGTCGGTATCATTTCAACAATACGACATTTTTTACAACCGACCTGATAAAGTTTATAGCAGCATCCCTTTTGGTAATCCTGAAATTATAGAAAACCTTGAATTACTTCATCAAAAAAGATTAAACAGAAGTAACATAACCGGACAAAACATCAATACGTCTGACAAAGCTCCTAACATTAAAATTGAATCCGTTTCAGGTCCTGTTTCTGAAAATGATCAAGCCACAGTTTCTATAAAAATACATGACATCTATGGTGTTAAACATTTCAACATCAAAATTGATGGTGTACCTGTTTATGAATCTGGGAAAAATGATTATTTAAAAAATGATATTGACACATTAATTGATGTTAAACTACAAAGCGGAATAAATAAAATTGACTTAATAGCAACCAACGTAAAAAATATTACTTCGGTTGTAAAAACAACATATATAAAGTCTAACCTAAAACAAAAAAAACCGAACCTATATTTTGTAGGAATAGGTGCATCAGAATACAAAGACACTACTAAGAATTTAAAGTATGCCAAAAAAGATATTTTGGACATTACTAAAACTTTGAAAAAGTCTAAGATATATGATCATACTTATTTCAAAACCTATTTTAACACTGCTGTTAGCAAGGACAGCCTAAGTTCCATTAACAGTTTCTTACAGAGAAGTTCTGTAAATGATGTTGTTATAGTATACTACGCTGGTCACGGACTATTAAATAAAAATCTTGATTATTACTTGGCCTCATACGATAATGATTTTTATGCGCCAGAGTTAAATGCAATTCCATATCAAGCTTTGGAAAAAACACTGCTCAATTGCGAAAGCAGAAAAAAACTACTTTTTCTAGACGCCTGCCATAGCGGAGAATTAGATAAAGCAAGTACTGTTATTAGCACAGGAGATGTAGAAATAGGAAAGGACATTAAATTTAGAAATGGACCTTCAGGAATGATTGTTAAAAACGATGGCTCATTAGACGCATTAAAAATGGTTTTTGCAGACCTGAAAGAAAACAATGGGATTACCGTAATTTCCAGTGCTGGAGGAGCCGACTACGCAGTAGAAAGTGACATTTGGGAGAATGGAGCATTTACCTATTGTATGATTCAAGGTCTAAAAACAGGAGACTCAGACCTAGATCACAATGGTGTTGTTTCCGTATCAGATATGTTGAAATATCTACAGATTAATGTTCCTATTCTTACCAATGGGTATCAGGTTCCAACCTTTAGAACAGAAAATATAGAAAACGACTTTATCATTTGGAAAAAATAATAAAACATATCGGCTTAATAGCGTTGTTAGTGTTGGTTAACAAGCATAGTTTATCCCAAGAGTGGCTTAGTTCTTTACAATTTGAATACGCATTAAAAACAGTTGCCTTTGACTCCTCTCAAAGTATAAGCCCATCGGTAGTCTTTCCTTCAGGAGTGTATGACAATAGTTTCAAAATGAATAACACCAACGCTACCAGCAACTCTTATTTCATTGGTTTTGGCAATGACATTATTCTTAATAAAAATATTTTTACCACATCATTAGGAGTTGGTCTACATGTATATGATTTCAAATTAAAAATCAAGCAGCAAGGAGACCTAAGGACTGCCATAAAAGACTCAAGTCAAACCACAACCACCGACCCTGAATACTGGACTGAAATCCAAACAAACGGAACCAACTCATTTAATCTTACAAAAAACATTCCTACATTAAGATTGTCGATAGGATATAAGAGAGAATTATTCAGGTTGAAATCATTTGCTCCTACCGTTGATGCGGGAATAAGTATTGAAAGAAGATTTAATTTAAATTCTACAGACAGCATTGTACTCGAAGAGTCATTTCCTTATGTATACAGCAACTTAAACAATCAGTTTAATCAAAAACAATTCATTTTAAACCCATATTTAGGAATATCTCTACGGTTTGGCTCTCATATTTTCTCCGGAAGGTACAATTTAGCATTAGGTAGAATTGACGATGAAAATGGCGTCACCAACCTACAGGAGTCTTCATTACAATTGAGTTATTCCAAGATATTAGGACTTTCAAAAATTGGGAAAGAACAAGTAATTTATGGCGAATACCAACATTTAGGCTTAGCCAAATCTTCAGAATATCGAAAGGGAGATAAGTTCTCTTATTTGACCATCGGACTTGACCAAAAATCTTCTATAAACTACGACTTAGATAGTTCAATGATTACTCCTGGTGTATATCAAAATGATACAATAACTAAAATTGTGAATGGCTATAGCATTACTCCAAACATCAATTTTGGTCTTGCATTCAACACATACGCAACCCACAGATGGATGATAGGACTTGGAATAGACCTTTATCAAGAGCATTATAACGCATATGGCAGCATATATGACTCCACCAACGCCACTAGCACTACCTTTTCGGGAAATGAAAATCCTACATCACCTAGTAGCGAACTAACCGAATACAGAAAAAAAACAAGCATAGCCCCAAACATCAATACGGCAATTTACATCTCCAAAAGAATATTAAAAGTTGACCCATACATCAAAGGCTCTGCTGCCATGGTTATGGATTATGACGTCCCCCACTTTCTTCTTCAAAATCCTGAATGGCGGTCTAAAAACTTTTTCCCACTATATAAGGTTGGTGTAGGTGTAGACTTAAGACTAAGAGTGAAAAGTTCTAAGTTTCTGATTGTAGGTTTAGGTCTAGATTACAACATCAACCCTCACATTAACAACATTCAATACACCGTAAGGTTAGGTTATTATAGAAAGAAGAAATTAAAAAATCAGACTTACTAAAATCTAGCATTTAATCCTTCAAGAGGTTGTAATTCTTAAATCCTCCTATTATTCTGCCACCAAGTAGATTATTCTCAACCCAGGAAACGAGTCTGTATTTTAGTTTTTCATGCTGATGCAAAGGTCTATCTTTTCTTACGCCACCTGAATACTGTAACAAATCTTTCCAATCATGTTTTGCCATCCACTCCTTCATTACTGCTGGATGCTCACCTTTAAACTCATCCAACTTATTCAATGGTCCATAATCATACAAGTCTGGATGATCCTTAAACATCAATGCCGTCTCTTGATCACCTCTGTACGTATTGGACTGTAATTTAATCTTCTTTGAAAGCAACAATGGCGGACGAACAAACCCATAATGGTAGATATGACAATCTAGTAACTTTACATTTAATTTCTCACTATCTTCCTTTTTTTGATAATCCTCGTATTTACCTTCCCATTTACTAAATTTCCTAAAAGATTGCGCATCTCGCCAAGAATGGATTTCGGTGTTATTTCTAATTACTCTAATTTCTCTTTGGTACCAACTATGATTCTTATGATAATGTTGGTAATCACCCCAGAAATGTAAATACTTGAATAAAAACCCATCTACTTCTGGAACATCCAAGTATTGCTGACAAGCGGCTTTAACTTTAGGCAAATCATTCTCATGAATAGCTTCATCGCATTGAATATAAAAGAGCCAATCACCTGTGCAGTGCTCCTTTGCTATATCTGTTTGTTGTGCGTAAATAGTGTTTTTAGGATAACTTGCCGCATCCCAAACTGTTTTTATGATTTTAATTTTATCACTATCAATACTTTTTAAAATTTCTTCTGTTTTATCATCTTCATCATTGTCACCCATTGCAACAATAAACTCATCACAAATAGGCAACACAGAAAGAATAGCCTCCTTTAAAGGAATATAGAGTTTATCTCCATTTTTTATAAAAGTAAATCCGCTTATTTTCATTACTACAAAACTAATGAAAATCGATTAAGATGGTTTAGAACTGATAACAAACAACAGAAAATACCGGCTTTTTAACTTCTTTCTTAGTAATTTTTCTTTTCAACTTCATTAAAGTATTTTTCACGTGGGTAGCAAATTTCACATTCTGCTTGTAGTAATGATACCCCTTACTAGCCTTATACTTTTTTGATTTGGTGTTGATTTTCTTTTTCTCTCCTGAAATCCCAGTACCTTTTTCAACTTTTAAAATTGGTGTTTTCTCTATTTTGACCTTCTCCTCTTTTACTTTCAAGTCAATTGTTATATTTGGTTTAGGTAGATCAATTGCCACATTCATATTAAAGCTTGGTTTCAATTCTACTTTATTACTTTCCTTTTCATTGAGTAATTTCTCATTAGACAAAGAAGGTATTTCAACATTTAAATTTCCAACATTAGCTACATTGTCATTGGCAAAAATATTTTCACTTACAGCAACCTCCTGAACATTCACAACTTGCTGAGAATAGTTAATAGTATTCACATTTGAATTGTTTAAAGATTGAATCCTTACAGGGTTATTAGCAACCTGAACATTGTCTCTTTGCTCCACAATCTTTGCAGTTGGATTAGTTCTATTTCTTGATGAAACATTCTGATTACCTCTGTTTGAGACTACTTTATTCTGCTGAGATATATTACTGTTATTAGCAGCCAATACATTATTTGCTAATCCTCTGTTCTGGATATTTGATTGATTCAAATTGGAAACATTACTGAAGCCATTGGATAAAACATTATTATTATCCACATTAGAAATAAAATTAACATTTCTCCCGCCCCTGCTTTGCGCAATACTAAAAGAAGTTAAAAGTATAAAAGTAGATGACAGCATTAAATTTTTCATATTCATTTGTTTTTCTTGACACAAACATCTCATTAAAATAGTTTAAAAAAAAAGCAGACTTAGGGAATCACACTTCTCACTTAGTGAAATCAACCACCAAATAAGTAAAGTTCAAAAACACCCTACAAATCAGGCAATATGAGCAATTTAGACATTTTGTTATGTCATATTTTGGACCTAGATTTGTACCAACAAGAATATGAACATACGCAAATACATACTGGTCTTAGGCATGCTCTGTCAATTTGCAATGATATTTGCACAACAGGACACCACGTATACAAGAATTGATAACCTACCCAATAACGCTGCTAAAATATTTTCCTGGATCAATGCTGCCAATGAACTTTCCGAAGAACAACCGAAAAAAGCGTTAGACTACATTCAAGAAGCACTAAAGTTATCTATTACTTTAAAAAATGTAAGAGGCGAAGCCTATGCCTACAACTCTCTGGGAGCACTCAACTTCACATTGGAGAAGTACAAACAAAGTATTAAATATTTTGAAAACTCCATCACTCTTTTTGAAGGTCTTGAAAAAGAAAAAGGCTACTATTCTTCCATGAAATTTATTGGTGCTGCTCATGAAAAAAAAGAGGATTTCTCCACTGCTATAAAATTCTACACTCAATTTTTGGAACTAGCTGAAAACAAAAATAATGAGGACGACATTGTTTTTGCTACCAACGGTCTAGCTAGGTGTAATCAAGCACTCAACAAATACGATGACTCTGAAAACTATTACCAACAAGTTTACACCATTGAAAAAAACAGAAACAATCCAATAGGACAAGTTCAAGCAGCAGATAATTTAGGTAATTTTTATGAAGTGGCTAATGACTCTATAAGTGCATTCAACTATTATGATACATCACTCACCATTGCTACATCCAATGGACTTACAGAACAAACCAATAACTACTTCAGTAATGCCAATAATTTTTATTCAAATAGAGGAAATATAGAGCAACAAATTCAAGTTAATCAAGAAGCAATAACATACAACACTGTAAGCAACAACACATCAGGACTGAACGAAGCTAATCTGCAATTAGGAAAACTGAACATGCAGAAGAAAAACAACAAAGAAGCTATAACCTACTTGAGAAACTCTATCAATTTATCTGAAGAATTAGGTGAAATCACTGCCAAGGAAGAAGCGCTTCAAGCCATTACTGAAGCCTATAAAGAAGTAGGAGACTACGAACAAGCTCTACTTGCATATCAGGAACTTGTGGCTCTTCAAGACTCTATTCAACAAGTCAAAAACAAACAAGGTCTAATTTCTCAAAACTTATCTCTTGAACTGGAACAAAAAGACGAACAGATAGGTCTACTTATTGAAAATGAGAAACTAAAAGAAGACAAATTCAATTTAGAACTATCCAAACAAAGTGCAGAAAATGAATCCAAACTATATGTGATTTATGGCTTAACGGGTGGAATTATAATCTTATTGATTGCAGCACTTTTGATAATTAAAAGCAATAGAGAAAGATCCAAAGCAAATATGCTTTTGGAACTTAAATCTTTGCGAACGCAAATGAACCCCCATTTCATTTTCAACTCTCTCAATTCAGTTAATAGTTTCATTTCTAAAAATGATGATAGAAGTGCCAACAAATACCTATCAAGGTTTAGTCAACTAATGCGTGCTGTACTTGAAAATTCGAAACATGATTTTGTATCCCTAGAAAGTGAATTAAAAATCCTTGAATTATATATTGAGTTGGAACATTTAAGGTTTCAGGATAAGTTTGACTATAAATTTACCGTTGCTAACGACATTGACACAGAATCAATTCAAATACCACCAATGCTTATTCAACCGTATATTGAAAATTCCGTATGGCATGGGTTAAGATACTTGGAAGGAAAAGGTTCTCTTACTGTTTCTGTTGCAAAGGAAAACAATTCGCTTTGTTGGACTATTGAAGATAACGGCATTGGCAGAAAAGCAAGTCTAGAAATGAAGACACAAAATCAAAAACAAGGCACTTCTACCGGCATGAAAAACATCGAACAACGTTTGGAAATCCTTAATAAAATGAACGCCACTAACATGTCAACAGAAGTAATTGATTTAGAAAAAGGAACACGTGTAGTGATTAGAATACCTTTTAAAGGTAGTTGATTCGAGGTTTGAGGTTTGGTAATTTGCAATACTTTTGATCAACACACTACAAACCAAGGCTAAAAACTAAAACGTTAATCACTCCCAACCTAATATCCAATTTTACTTCTCAACCTTTTTAAGGTGGCTTGTGCTACAACTCTTGCCTTTGCTGCTCCCTCCTCCAAAACTTTATCTATTTCGTGTTTATTTTCCATATAATAGTTGTACTTCTCTCTTGCCGGAGAAAACTCCGCTATGATTGCATCTAGCAAATCTTTTTTAGCATGACCCCATCCATAACCACCGGCTCTTAACTTATTGGCCAATTCTTCTATTTGCGATGTACTCGCCACGTATTTATACAATTCAAACACCGCTGCACCTTCAGGTTCTTTAGGATCTTCAAGAGCAGTAGCATCTGTAATAACCTTTTTATTAATAGTGTTTTTCAAGGCTTTATCTGTATCAAATATATTGATAAAATTATTAGCCGATTTACTCATTTTAGCACCATCAGTTCCTAAAATCAACTGTGTATCTGATTGAATTTTAGCCTCAGGCAATATTAACAACTCCTCTCCGATATTATGATTAATTCTAGCGGCTACATCTCTTGTCATCTCAAGATGTTGCAATTGATCTTTACCTACAGGAACAAAGTTAGCATCATACAAAAGTATATCAGCAGCCATCAACATCGGGTAAGTAAACAATCCAGCATTTACATCATCTAATCTATCTGCTTTATCCTTAAAAGAATGTGCTAATGCCAGACGGGAATATGGAAAATAACAACTTAAATACCATGACATTTCCGCACATTCAGGAACATCACTTTGTCTGTAGAAAACAGTTTTAGATGTATCCAAGCCAAAAGCCAACCAAGTGGCAGCAACACTATAAGTATTATCTCGAAGAACAGCACCATCCTTAATCTGTGTTAAAGAGTGCATATCTGCAATAAACAAGAAAGACTCATGATCTCCATTGTTTGACAAATCAATTGCCGGTTTTATTGCTCCTAGTATATTTCCTAAATGTGGTGTTCCTGTACTTTGTACTCCTGTGAGAATTCTTGCCATTGTTTTTTTATATAAAAATAGAAATGTAAAATTAATAAATAGATATGGAAAATTTGATGTCCTCCAACAATTTAAATCATCGGACTAAATAGATATACTGGAATTAATAAGTAGAACCCATTAAATAATAACTCATTACGGCAAGCCGTCAAATACTAGGAAAACTAATGTATAATTACCCTATTTTTGCATATTAACAAAACGCAATTAATATGAAACTGACTATAATTTCACTCTTATTTATTTCCATCACTTCGTTTGGACAATCTTTTCAATTTGTACAGCCTGCTGGAACTTCCGGATTTAATGTAAATAACACCACTCACATAAGAGAAGGCCTTAACGGAGAAATTCATTGCCTCACCAGAGGAGATTCTATCATTATGACATTGGAAAATAATCAATGGTCTTTAATAGGCAGAAATACCAATGGTTTTAGCCCTGTAGGATCTGCCCCTACAGATTTTGAGATACTCTCAAACGGAGACATTTGGGTAGTTAATTTCAACTCTATAGACGTATGGGATGGAAGTACTGTAACCACTATGACTACTAGCAACTCAAATATGGTAAATGATTATGTGGTAGGAGTAGTACCTAGAAACAATAATGACATTTGGATTGGATACAGTAACGGCTTTGGACTATCAAAAGTAACAGGTAGTACTTGGACTAATAAAGGAGATTTCACAGGAAATTTTAGCCCTCTAAATAATATTTTCACACCTAAGTTGATGGAAAGAAACAGACTCACAGATGAAGTATGGATAATTTACTCGTCAACTATTTACAAAATTTCTAGTTCTAATGTTACACAGTACGCCATCTCATCTGCTGGTGTCTCAAGTTTATCTTCTTCCAACTTCAAAGACATGACCGTTACTGACGATGGTAAGGTTTGGTTTGCATTAGAAAGTAACGCTAACGACCCAGATCAAGGAGGTTTACTTTCTTTTGATGGAAGTAGTTGGACACATTATAACACCAACAACTCAACCATTCCCAACAATTCACTTTCTGCATTGACGCATTATGGAAACAGAGTCGTTTTCACATCTAATGCAGAAGATGGGGTTACTATATTAGACAATGGTGTTTTCACAACTTACAACTCTAGTAACAGTAACTTCCCAGCTTTCCAACCTTACGGATATGTGCGTGATTTACTAAAACAAGATAATAAGATTTACATGGGAACAGACGCTGGCATCATGATTATGGAAATGCCATTCCCAAGTGAAGTATCAGAATTGAACAATTCTAAACTTACTGATTACCCAAATCCAACTTCAAACTTCGTAACCGTGACTGATGCTAGAAACATTCAAATCATTGATTTACTAGGCAATGTATTAATATCAAGTAAGACAGGCATCAATATAGATATATCAAGTTTAGCAAGTGGCGTTTACATCATCAAAGGAGTTGATGACCAAAACAACATACTGAAAAACTCATTTATAAAAAAATAGAATTGATGCTTTGCCTATAGTCATTAGTAAACACTAAACCACTTTAGAATTGGCTTAAACAAATTATTTTATAGTTCTAACTTAATATCCATTGTATTTTACAATTAACTTTGCCTTTCTAATATAAGTTTTGCTGAGTAAAAAACAATGGATATTGCTTGGATTAATTACCTTAATCCTATTGATCAATAATTGGTCCTTACCTTTTTGGGATCAAGACGAACCAGCCTATGCCGGTTTTGCTAGAAATATGAACAAGACTGGAGATTACTTAATTCCGGACTTCTATTTTTCACATGACCACCGAAAAACTCCTTTACATTTTTGGGACATAGCCTTGTCTTTTAAGGTTTTTGGTGAAAATGAATTTGCTACTAGACTACCTTCGTTCCTTGCTATCCTGGGAACATTGTTGCTGATGCTTTTTCAAGGCGCCAAACTAATTGGAAAAAATGCAGCATTTAAGGGTGTTATCATTATTGGCACTTCTTTTCTTGTAACCGCATTGGCAAAAGTCTCCGTAACTGATGCAACTGTTTTATTCTATAGTACTTTAAGTGCTTTTGGTCTTATCAATACACTTTTAAAACCTAGTTTGAAATGGGGTATACTATTTTGGTTAGGAATAGCCTTGGGTGTTTTAACCAAAGGACCACCAATCATACTTTTTATAGGCGCGTTCGCACTAATTCTTTTTATAGCCCACCCCAATAGAAAAAACTTATTCAAACTCCACCCCTGGTTCTTTCTGCCAATAGCCATTGCTCCAGTATTTTTATGGGGGTATTTAACCACATTAAGAGATGGTGGTGAGTTTTTATCTTGGATGTATGATTGGTACGTTAAACAAAGAGTTAATGGAAGTGTATACGATCAGGAAGGTCCTTTTGGCACTCATATCTTATTAATCTTTGGCTTCTTTCTTCTCTCTTCAATGTATTTTTTCAATGCATTTGGAGATAGCATCAAAGGTTTTTTCACCAAAGATAGCACCTTAATAATTCTAGGTGCATGGTTTATTTCAGGCTGGTTCTTCTATGAGTTTTCACCAAGCAAATTACCTGCATATGTTATTGCTGGACATGTTCCTCTTGCCTTATTAATGGGCAATTATTTAAACAAAATTCAGGAGAATGATATTAGACCCAATAAGTTCATTGTCATTTTTCACTTTTCATTGAACCTAATTTTTGGCCTTGCTTTAGCAATTGGCCCTTTTATTATTTCTAGCATTTCTGAAATTACACTAAATACAGACTTAAGTATTGCACTTTCCATTATTGGGTCATTGTTTATTATCTCGCTTATTGTTCAAATACTAAAGTTCAAACAGCCTACATTTTTTGGTATCCAATCTTATTCCTCAGTTTTAGTTCTTTTACTCTTATGGGCAATTGCTCCATTGTTTACCAATCACATAAACAGTTCAAAACAAGTAAGTGAATATGTACTCCAAAACATAAATCCCAACACCGAAATTATCATTGCACATGCACCAGGAAAGCAACCTAGTTTACCTTTTTATCTTGGAGCACATAACAATCCCATTACCATAGAAGAAGACAATACTAAATTGATAAAGTACCTTTCCGACAAGAAGGACATTGCAATAATTGCCAATAAATCGCAATTTGAATCGTTGATAAAAGTGTACCCTCAAATGAATCACAAAGTGATTTCTACACGAATTATAGACCGCAAAGACATAGCAGAGTATTACATTTGTATTATAAAATGATTGGAAACGGAGATGATATGAGTGGTTTTAACAAAAAGCCAAAGTTAGCAGAAGATGAATTCTATCTATCACCAGAAGGTTATATAGTTTTCACCGAAGTCTATCATAGAAAAAGAGGTTACTGCTGTAAAAGTGGCTGCAAACATTGCCCCTATGGCTACGACAAAAAAACAGGAACCGTAAAAGGGAAATAACTATTCTCTTGCTTTCAAAATTGCCAATGCTTGTTTAGGATGAACCATTCCTGAAATCAACACCCAAAGTCCTCCAGAAATAAAAAACAACATCACATTGAATATCCAATTGTCAAAACTAAACGTTTTAGACAATACAGCAACACCAACAATAAACATTACCATTCTAAGTATTTCTTTATATTCAATTTTGATTTTAAGAATCTTTATCGCTAAGAATATTTGAGCCAAGGCAGTAAGACCTTGCGTTACCATACTTGCCTTAGCCGCCCCTACTGCACCTTCAGACTTTATCAAAACAAAGTTCAGGATAAAATTAAGAACAACACCACCCGCAGCCATATAATTCAACTGTTTTAAACTTCCGTTTGCGGTGAGTAAAGTTCCAAAAATATAAGTACTACACATAGCTACAAAACACACCATGAGATATCTAAATGCAGCAGCACTTTTCTCCAAATCTCCCTGAATAACCTCATACCTAAGGTTCATTAAATCGTAACTAAATACATAACCTCCTACGCCAATGAGGACACCAATAGCAAGAATTATCTTGAACGAAAGATAAACCATGCCTGAAATATCTTCCTTTTTGGCTAGCATCTTTGCGAAAATTGGCAATAACAAACCAGCAAATAAATAACCTATCATAGTAAATGCCTCAAAAAACCTAAAGCCCTGGGCGTACAATGCCGCTTCTCTTTTACCATTTACAAGCATTCTCTCCAACATCACACCATCTACTCTATAGTAGATCATCATTAGCAATATCAACAAAGCATAAGGCAAACTTCTTTTTAATATTCTCTTAAAATACTTAAAATCAAAATTCAAACCAGTGAACTTAGTTTGTCTAAGTACCAAAACAAATGCCACTACAAAAGTCAAGGCGTAACTTAATGTCTGTAACCATACAAATAACTCTATTGTAACTTCCACTTTCCAGATACTACTCCAGAGAATTATAGAACAAATTACTACTAAAATAGCCCTATCCAAAACACTTATAATGCTATCCTCTTTAAACCGTAAGAGACCAGAAAGATTTGATCTAAAAAACAGAATAAATGCTACCATAATTTGATTTAGCCCCAATATGGAAAGTAAATAAAATTGATGAGAAGAATAACCTAGCAGCCAACCCGACAAAGCAAGCATAACAACATATCCAAATATGAGGAGAACCCTTAGAGAAAGAATACCAGAAAAGTGACTTTGAAGATTCTCCTCCTTTTGAGCAACGCTCCGAGTATTATAATTTGTAATTCCTAAATCAAGAAAAATATTAAAAATGAATGTTAGTCCAACTAAAGAAAAATATTCTCCATAATCACCAGCATTAGCCTCCTCTACCCTTTTCAAAAACTCCGCATCAATCCCTAAAATGTAGAAGGGTTTAACCAATACATTCAGAATCAATACAAGTATTAAATTGGACAAAAATTTCTTTTGCATTCGGCAAAATTAAGTTTTATACACTAATAACCTTTAGACAAGTGCAATTATTACCCATTAAAAATATTTCTGGGTTTTCTACGGTAAACTTTTTCACATTCAACTGAATTATTTCTGATGAAAATCCAACCGTAATATGCGGCTCATAATTAGTCAAAGAATGTTCGCTAAAATCATTAACATAAGCCAAAGTACTGGCATTAAAACCCTGATAGCATTCTGTCACTACTCTGTATGGTTCCCAAAAGTGAAATATTCTATTTTGCAGCGTAAACAACTCTCTTTGGAAAGCTATATCAAAACTTAAAACATCTCCGTTTACACCAGAAAAAATTTGTCCCTTTTCTATTGTTAAAGCAATCGAGATAGATCTAAAAATATGATAAAAGTCTTTTATCACAGTATTAAGATCCTCTTCCTTAATAAATCCCATCCAAAGTGTAATGTGCGGAATGTGAATATCGAAGTCAACACCTTTTTCTTTATCACAAGTATTATTGAGACTTACCAACTTAGGCAGCAATTCGCCATCAATTGGGAACCCAATAATTATAGGTAGTAACTTCTTCAAATTCATTATCTTTCTATTACAAAAGTATGATATACAAGCCTTTTTATTAAAATACCTGATAAAAAAATTACTTTTGTATAGATTATGAAATGGATAGGAGCGCCTTTTAGGTTTTTGTATAAGATATACTTTGGAATTATTTTTATAATCTCTGGTACAATTCTCTACCCCTATTTCTTGCTTGCTTTACGAGGGAAAAATAAGTTTAAAAATGCTGTTAAAGTCAAGCGACTTTGGAGTGATATCATATGTTTATTTTGTTTTATTATTGTTAGAGTAGACGGTAAAGAAAACTTTAACAGAAATGATCAATACATCATTTGTGCAAATCACGCGTCTTATCTCGACATAATTTTAATGTATAAAATAGTTCCACATGATTTTGCTTTCTTAGGAAAGGCGGAGGTTCTCAAATGGCCACTAGTAAATATTTTCTTTAAAAGAGGAATTGACATTCCTGTTTTCAGAGGTAACAGAAAAAAAGCTGCGGAAAGTCTACTAAACGCTAAAGAAGCTCTTGCTTCAGGTAGGAGTTTAGCTATTTTCCCTGAAGGTAAGATGCAAGATTCACCGCCAAAAATGGAAAGATTTAAAAACGGAGCATTTTCGCTAGCAATGGAATATAATGTTTCTATCATTCCCCTCACTTTTAAAAATAACTATAAGCTATTCTCTGATCATGAGGATGTTTTTGGGGCGGGCAATCCTGGTATTGCCAAAATAATAATTCATCCAAAAATTGAGGTTAACAAAGAAACAGATTTAGTAACTTTGCGTAATCAAACTTATGACATCATAAAAAAAGGGCTCGAAAATGAAAATTGATTTAAACACTGTAGATAAAATTGCTGCTCTAGCAAAATTGGAATTTAATGGAGCTGAGAAAGAGGAAATTGCTCAAGACATGAACAAAATGTTAGACTTTGTAGACAAGTTGCAAGAAGTAGATACAGAAAACGTTAAGCCTCTTATTCACATTACGGATGAAATTAATGTGCTTAGAGCTGATGTAGCCAAAATAGAGATTACACAAAAAGAGGCGTTAAAAAACGCCCCTAAAAAAGATAGTACTTATTTCAAAATACCAAAAGTAATCAGTCAGTAATTTAACAAAACTCGTTAAACGCTGCTACAATATTTTCTGCAATCATTTCTGCAGGTCTTCCCTCAATATGGTGTCTTTCTATAAAGTGTACCAATTTACCATCTTTGAATAAAGCCATTGAAGGTGAAGATGGAGGATAAGGAAGACAATACTTTCTCACTTGATTAACCGCATCAACATCTACACCAGCAAACACCGTCACTAGATTATTTGGTAATTTATCATTACTTGAAGCCATTATAGCTGCAGGTCTTGCATTGGCTGCCGCACAACCACACACACTATTCAAAACTACAAAAGACGTTCCCGCACTATTTAATGCAGCATCTACCTCTTCTGCCGTTGTTAATTCTTTATACCCTTTAGAAGTCAAATCTTCTTTCATGGGTGCTACTAATTCTGGAGGATACATATCTATATATTTAATTTGACACAAAGATAAAAAGAAAGTACCTCTATGACAACAGAATAATCACCCCTTTTCATTCGTAGGCTAAAAAAGCTCATTGATATGTAAAAAATGTTAATTCAAATCAAATCATAACTGAATCCGAATAAAGAATTATACATTTGCGCATAATTAAAATTTAAAAAAATTAAAATGAAAAAATTATTTGTTTACGGATTGAGTATTGCAATGGTTGCAGGTGCAGCTTCATGTAAAAAATCTTCTAAAGGTAAAATGGCTAACGAATGGACTGTAAGTTCATACGTAGATGAAACAACTACAACTTATAATGATGGTTCTTCGTCAAGTACTAAAACTACTGGAACTGAAACTTCATTCACTACAAACACATCACAATCTGCTTCAGGAGTGACTATTTCTGGTTCTACTACTGGTACAATTACTGAGTACGTATACACTATCGAAAAAGATGGGTCTTGGACTTCTTCTAAAAAAACTGTAGTAGTTGACGATGAAGATCCTTCATACACTGAAACAACAACAAGAACTGAAACTAACGAAGGTACTTGGGATTTCCTAGGTGGTGTTGGTGAATTCAAGAAAAATGAGCGTGTTGTATTCAACACTACTAAAGCTTCTTGGACTGAATCTTCAGTTTACGCTATCACTGGCGGAAACTCTACTACTACTAACACTAGTGGTTCTGATACTTATGCTGACGGTGAAAATTCAATGGTATATTTAATTGTTGAGTCTAAGAAAAAAGAACTTCAACTATCTGCTACAGGTGAAAACTCTTCTAGCCAAACTAATGCTAGTGGAACAGATACTGACAAAACTACAACATCTAACACAATGACTCTTGTTCAAAAATAAGACTCGTAAAAGATACAGAAAAGGCTACACAAATTGTGTAGCCTTTTTTTTGTGCCCACTTTTCACCAAGTCAACTAAGAAAATTTATTACATTTGATTTCAATTCAATATTAAACATGGCAAAACAAGATTATAGTCTTTCTCCAAAAATAGATCAAGTAGGAATTTTGGACCGAGTAGCCAGAGTCACAGCTAGGAGCATCAAAAAAGAAGCGAAAATGCAAGGACTAAAAATGGCGCTTAACATGATTGATTTAACCACATTAGAAGGTTCTGACACCGATGAGAAAGTTAAACAACTATGTTACAAGGCAATGCACCTACATGACGACATCCCAGGACTACCTACAACTGCGGCAGTTTGTGTATATCCAAACTTTGTAAAAACCGCAGTAAAATCACTAAAAGGTTCTCAGGTAAAAGTAGCATCTGTAGCTACTGCATTTCCAAGTGGAAATTCTTCATTGGAAATAAAATTACTTGACACTAAAATCGCTATTGACAATGGTGCTGATGAAGTGGACATGGTTATTAGTAGAGGAAAATTCCACTCTGGGGATTACAATTTTGTCTTTGATGAAATTGCAACAATAAAAGAAGCTTGTGGTAAAGCAAGACTTAAAGTAATTCTAGAAACGGGAGAATTAGGCACTTTTGACAAAGTAAGAAGAGCAAGTGATATAGCAATGGACGCTGGAGCAGACTTCATCAAAACTTCAACCGGAAAAATTAAACCCGCGGCAACCTTACCTGTAACATTAGTAATGCTAGAAGCAATAAAAGATCATTATTATAAAACAGGAAGAATGGTTGGAATGAAGCCTGCTGGAGGAATTTCAAATTCTAAACTAGCATTACAATACCTGGTAATGGTAAAAGAAACATTAGGAGGGCAATGGCTTACAAATGAATGGTTTAGATTTGGCGCAAGTTCGCTAGCTAATGATGTATTGATGCAAATTGCAAAACAAACTTCAGGGAATTATCAATCAAAAGATTATTTCTCAATCGATTAAAGAAAGAAAATGGCTAAGAAAAATAAAAAGGAAATTGTACTTGATTTATCTTCAGATTGGGATTTTGCTCCCTCTCCTGAAAGTACAAGTCATATAAATTTAAAGAAAAAATACGATTTATTCATTGGTGGTAAATTTGTAAAACCAAAAGCAGGAAAATACTTTGACAGTATCAATCCCGCTACAGAAGAGGTATTAGCTCAAATTGCAGAAGCAGATGAAAAAGATGTAGATGCAGCTGTAAAAGCAGCAAGAAAAGCTTATGACACTAATTGGAGTAAATTGTCTGGTAAAGAAAGAGGAAAATACATCTACAGAATAGCAAGACTTATTCAAGAAAGAGCTAGAGAATTTTCTGTTATAGAAACTTTAGATGGCGGAAAAACCATTAGAGAATCTAGAGATATAGATATTCCATTGGCCGCTGCACATTTTTTCTATTACGCAGGATGGGCTGACAAATTAGAATACGCATTTCCCAATAGAAAACCTGCGTCATTAGGTGTTGTTGGTCAAATTACACCATGGAACTTCCCAATGCTGATGTTAGCATGGAAAATTGCTCCTGCTTTAGCTACTGGAAATACAATAGTACTAAAACCTGCAGAAACCACTAGTTTAACAGCTCTTAAAATGGCAGAGTTATTCCAAGATGCTGGACTTCCTGACGGTGTAGTGAATATCGTTACTGGTTATGGACAAACAGGTTCGCACATTGTTAACCACCCAGACATAAATAAAATTGCATTTACAGGTTCTACAGGAGTTGGTAAACATATTATGAAAGCTATTGCTGGCACCAATAAAAAATCTACCATGGAATTGGGAGGGAAGGCTGCCAATATAATAATGGAAGATGCTCCAATAGACCAAGCCGTAGAAGGTGTTATCAATGGAATATTTTTCAATCAAGGACATGTATGCTGTGCAGGAAGTAGATTGTACATTCAAGAATCTGTTTACGCATTAGTAATGAGAAAATTGAAAGACAGAATGCAAGCATTGGTAATTGGCGACCCGATGGACAAAAACACAGACATAGGAGCTATTAATTCTAAAAAACAATTAGATAGTATCAAAAAATACATCAAACTTGGAAAAGCGGAAGGTGCAGAAATGTACCAGCCCAAATGTAATCTTCCCAAAAAAGGATACTGGGTTCCACCTACCTTGTTTACAAACTTATCCCAATCCAGTACAATTTCCAAAGAAGAAATTTTTGGTCCTGTTTTGGCTATTCAAACTTTCAGAACAATTGATGAAGTAATTACGAAAGCCAACAATACTCCATACGGATTATCAGCTGGAGTTTGGAGTGACAAAGGTTCTAAAGTATTCAATCTAACTTCACAAATGAAAGCTGGTGTAGTTTGGGCAAACACTTATAATAAATTTGATCCAACATCACCTTTTGGAGGATATAAAGAAAGTGGACACGGTAGAGAAGGTGGAATGCAAGGATTAGAAGCTTATTTAAAATTTTAACAAGTTAGTAATGGATAGATTAGAAATATTGAAGACTTACAAAATATATATCGGTGGCGCCTTTCCTAGAACAGAATCTGGAAGATACTACGCACCATTTATAAACAAAAAACCAATTGGCAACATCTGTCTTTCATCTAGAAAAGATGTAAGAAATGCCGTGGTCGCTGCTAGAGCTGCACAAACAGGATGGGCAAGTAGATCCGCATATAATAGAAGTCAAATTCTATACAGAATCGCTGAAATTTTAGAAGGAAGAAGAGCTCAATTTCAAAGTGAATTAGAACTTCAAGGCAACTCTAAATCTGAAGCTGAGAAAGAAATCAACGCTTCAATCGACAGATTAGTTTATTACGCTGGCTGGTGTGATAAACTTACACAAGTATTCGGATCAGTCAACCCAGTAGCAAGTAGTCATTTTAATTTCTCGACTCAAGAACCTACCGGAGTAGTTGGTATTATTGCACCAGAAGAAAGCTCTTTACTAGGTCTCATTTCTTTTGTAGCTCCAATAATTGCTTCAGGTAATACCTGTGTATGTCTAGCGTCAGAAAACATGCCTTTGTGTTCTATCACATTTGCAGAAGTATTAGCTACAAGTGATGTTCCCGGTGGTGTAGTTAACATTCTCACTGGAAACACTAAAGAGTTACTAGAACATTTTGGCACACATATGGACATCAATGCTATAGCCTACGGAAGAAATGATAGTAATGAAATGACTATGCTTCAAAATTTCGCGATAGACAACTTAAAAAGAATTAAAATTAAAAGTGAAGGCGACTACTTCAATGAAAATTGGGAAAATCCATACTTGATGCTTGATTTTATGGAAGTAAAAACTACTTGGCACCCAATTGAAGCGATTTCTGCTACTGGAAGTGTCTATTAACTACGTTTTTATTGACAATTTAGTAAATTAATGTAAATTTATTAGGAAATGTCCAATCTTTTTTCAATACCTTTGCAGCGTATTAAATTTTAACAAATCAATTAAGATGAAAAAGAATTTCAAAAATGTAGGATTAATCCTAGGAATGATCGCAATGACTTCATTAACAATGACTTCATGTGCTGAAGCTGAAGCTGCTGCTGAAGAAGCAAAAACTGAAGCTGAAGGACAAGCTGAAGAAGCAACTGAAACTGTAACTGAAGAAGTTGAAACTACTGTAGAAACAGTTGTTGAAGACGCTACTGAAGAAGTTACTGAGGGTGCTACTGAATTAGTTGAAGGTGCTACTGAAACTGTTGAAGGTGCAGTTGAAACTACAACTGAAGCAGCTGAAGAAGCTATTAAAGATGCTAAATGTGGTGAGTAATTCACTATAACACATTAAAAAAGAGGTATTCCTAAGGAATACCTCTTTTTTTTGTTTCAATTTTTATAATTTTAATGCAGATTCAATCGCCATCATGAAACAACTATACCAAGATGACATAAAACCTGAGCCTCAATTAAACTGGGGAATGGAACGGAGAAAATGGCTCAAACTTGCACTAGCAGGGGCTGTTCTATCTCAAATACCATGGGTCATAAGTTGTGACAATAATATTGAATCAAATAAAGAACCTATTCTGGATGGCAAAGGCATCCTCAATCCAGAAGAAATGAAATCATTACATATCATTCAAAATATACTTGTGCCAAATGATGGCAATGGCCCTTCCGCTAGTGAAGTGAACGCTCATGACTACTTCATTTGGACTTTACAAGATGACAGATTACCTGATTCCGAGAAAGAATACTTCATCAACAAACTTCAAGACCTTATCCAATTAAGCAAAGATAAATTTGGAAAAACACTAATTAACCTCCCTAAAAAAGATCAAGAATTATTCATTGCAAACAACATCACCTCTGGATGGACAAGAACATACTTATCTAGAATGATTACCGTTATTTTTGAAGCAATGTTATTAGACCCAATTTACGGTGGAAACCCCAATGAAATTGGTTGGGATTGGCTAGCACACACAGGTGGCTCTCCAAGACCGACTATCACAACAAAGTACCCAGAAATTTATAAAACCATCCCAGTCTATGGTTGACGTTTGCATCATAGGTAGTGGCGCAGGTGCATCACCTGTAGCATATGAACTAAGCAAAGCAGGTTATAAAGTAGTAGTCTTAGAAAAAGGACCATACCTTAAAACTGCAGATTTTAACAAAGACGAACTTGTTGTAACACGAAAAGACCTTTACATCCCCAACTTAAAAGATGAACGCCATGAAATTGTAAAACTTGATAAAGAAACCGGTGAATGGAAAAGTCAATCTACAGAAGAATCTGGTTCTGATTTTTGGAATGGAAATGTGGTAGGTGGATCTTCCAATTTCATGAGTGGTTATTTTCACAGAATGAAACCGGTAGACTTTAAACTGAAATCCACTTATGGACCAATAGAAGGAGCAAATATTGAAGACTGGCCTATTTCTTATGAAGATTTAGAACCTTATTATTCCAAAGTAGAACACCTAATTGGTGTTTCCGGAAAAGTTGAACAGCACAAACATCTTGAACCACGTAGTGAAGCCGAATTTCCCTACCCTCCTTTGGCAACTAATATTGTCTCACAATTAATTACAAATGCTTCAGAAAAACTAAGCATATCTTCTTTCAATACACCCCGCGCTATTCTTTCTAAACCCAAAGGAGATAGAAAAAGTTGCTACTACTCCAATTTTTGCGGTAGTTACGGATGTTCCTCAGATGCTAAAGGCAGTGGTAGAGCAGCATTATTGGAAGACGCCCTAAAAAGCGGCAACCTTACAATCATTCCATTTGCAAAAGTATTTCACCTATCCACCAACGGAAAAGGAAAAATAACACATGCAAAATATTATGACCAATCTGGAGAGGTTAACAGTCTTGAAGCCAAAATATTTGTGGTAGGTGCACAAGCCACAGAAACGGCTCGATTATTATTAATGAGTAAGAATGAAGACTTTCCTAACGGCCTTGCCAATAACCAAGGGGAAGTAGGAAAAAATATTGTTTACTCCGGAGGAGGCATTGGCTCTTGCTCTTTGAAATTTGAAGATTTTGATGCAGATATTGCAGAGCAATTGTCCATACCAGGTTTATTTGTAAATAGAGCCACACAAGAATGGTACGAAATAACAGATGAAGAAACTGGTCAGAAACTAAAAGGTGGAACGGTAGATTTCCTTTGGGAACATGCCAATCCAATATCTCGAGTAATGAGAGCAAAATGGGACGATGATACTTTACTTTTTGGAAGCGAATTAAAAACAAAAATTCACAACTATTTCACCAAACAAAGAATACTCAAGTTTGAAATATTTAATGATTGGCTACCTAACGACAAATGTTTCGTGGAATTATCTGATACTATCACAGATAAGTGGGGAGATCCTGTAGGAAAAATTTGGATAGGCAACCATGAACACGATGAAAAAATAGGTCGAATTATTGGTCAAAACACAGTGAAAATAATGGAAGAAATGGGCGGAACTGATATATCTTGGGGTGTATCAAGTTATCCTTCTGTAAATCTTCAAGCAGGTGGATGCAGGTTTGGAAATGACCCTAAAACTTCTGTATTAGATAAGAATTGTAAAGCCCATGAAGTGGATAATCTGTATGTCACTGATGGCAGTTTTATGCCTACAGGAGGCAGTGTAACTTATACTTTTACTATTTATGCGAATGCATTTAGGGTGGCAGATAAGATTCTGGAGCGGTTTTCACTCTCTGACATATAATTCTCTACTTTACCGGCAACTCAATCCGAAAAGTAGTCCCTACATTAACTTCTGAGTATTTTACAAAAATTTTTCCTTTATGATGCTCCTCAACAATTCTCTTTGCTAATGAAAGACCTAACCCCCAACCTCTTTTCTTGGTGGTAAAACCAGGTTCAAAAACAGTTTTTACTTTGGCAGCCGGTATGCCTTTTCCATCATCCGTGATTTCTACTACATTGAGATTTCTCTCCTGTAATAACTTTACATTAATTGTTCCTTTACCTTCCATGGCATCCACAGCATTCTTGATGATGTTTTCCACTACCCAACCAAACAATGATGCATTAAGATTAGCACTCAACACCTCTTTCTCCGTATGGAATGTTATTTCTACTTGCCCAGAAACTCTTTTCTTAAGATAATCTATATTTTGTGAAACAACTGGAACTATGTTTTCTACTTTTAATTTGTTCTCAGAACCAATTTTAGAGAACCTATCTGTGACTGTTTCCAGACGCATTAGGTCCTTACTCATCTCTTCCAAATAACTCTCATTCACTCCTTCTGCTTTTAGCAATTCTATCCATGCCATCAATGATGACAGAGGTGTTCCCAATTGATGTGCAGTCTCCTTAGCCATTCCTACCCAGACTTGATTTTGCTCTGCTCTTCTAAAAGTGCTAAATAACAGATATGAGACTAAAGCAAACACTGCTATAATACTCAGCATAACATATGGGTAATACCTCAGTTGCGCCAAAGTAGTACTCTCTTTATAGTACAAAATAC
>JBFHGR010000016.1:0-41631 GCA_041583015.1 Parvicella sp.
AACCCAGTTTGATTAACTATACTTGTTCCAAAACTTGTTCTAAAATCAGGATCTCCTGGATCAGGATCAGCAAAACCACCTACATGAATATTTACTAAAACAACATCATCAGGATTTGCATCATGTAGTTGTTGCGCTTTCAAATGTCCATCTGGACAAAACGTACAATATATACCTGTAAACTCCTCTAGGACTACATTTTTGTTTTCTGCAACTTGACTTACTGGCAATTGACCAAAAACAGATGTTCCAGCCGCCAAAAACCCCACAATAGGTAATATTCTTTTCATAGTGTTATTAATTTATATTGATAATTATGTCAAATCTACAAAACCAAGGTTCATTTAACAATTAATTAATCAAATGATAATTGGATTCCTAGAATTGAAAATTTGAAAATCCAAGAATGAAGTCAAAATCAATAGTTAATATTTACTGAAATATACATATTTTTGTGTCATTCATTTATTCAGTGTATAGAAATTTTTCTTGGCGCGATATTTGAAACACCCGATTTAAAAACTTTTATCATGAAAAAACTTATCACTTTTACACTATCGCTTTTTATTCTTGGAGCAACTTTTGCTCAACTACCAAACAATGTATCTATTAAAGATATCGATGGTAACTCAGTCGATATTTCAAAATTAAACAATGGTGGAAAGCCTATGATTATCTCATTTTGGGCAACTTGGTGTAAACCATGCATGGCTGAGTTAAATACTATTTCTGAAGACTATGACGACTGGGTGGATGAAACTGGTGTTAAATTAGTAGCTGTCTCTATTGACGATGCTCGTAGCACAGGTAGAGTTGAACCATATGTAAATCAACAAGGTTGGGATTATCAAATACTTTTAGATCCAAATGGAGACTTTAAAAGAGCGATGAATGTAAATAATGTACCTCATACATTTTTATTAGACGGAAATGGGAAAATCGTTTGGGATCACAATAATTATTCTGCAGGCGATGAAAAAGAACTTCACGAACAGCTATTAAAAATCTCTAAATAAGCCAAAACTATTGGAATGACTTTAAAGTTACTATTTAAAACATCTATACTTGTCTCGTTTACGGGACAAGTTTTTTTTGCTCAAAATAATTCTAACCCAGGGGTAATTTCTGGTAATGTTTCCTCTACTGTACAATACTACAATGAAGATACTTTAATTAATGCAGCAGAACCAGACCACAAACTTGGAGCAAACTCTTTTGCAAACATCAATTTTAATAAAGGCAATTTTTCTGCCGGAGTGCGACTTGAGTCGTACCTAAATCCTGTGGAAGGTTACCCACAAGGCTTTAATGGCAGTGGCATAGGATACCGTTATGCCAACTGGAACAATGAAGGTTTAGATATTACTGTTGGGAATTTTTATGACCAATTTGGGAGTGGAATGATTCTTAGAATTTGGGAATCTAGACAACTCGGTATTGATAACGCTATGGATGGGCTAAAAGTTAAATACAACCCATATAAAGGAATTTATTTAAAAGGTCTTATCGGTAAACAAAGGTTGAGTTTTGATGATGGACTCAATAACGGCAATGGAATTGTGAGAGGTCTTGATGGAGAAGTTAATTTCAATGAATTATTTGACAGCACACTTGCCAATAGTAAACTTAAAGTAACCATTGGAGGTAGTTTCGTTAGTAAATACAACGATGACAATAATACACCAGACTTCATCCTTCCTAAAAATGTAGGGTCTTACGGAGGTCGAATTGCTATGCGCTATGGAAAATTTAGATTTTTTGGAGAATACATCTACAAAGAAAATGACCCTTACCCAGACCAACAGGATGAAAATTTCAACTATATTTATAAAAATGGTGAAGGCGTCCTTCTTAACCTAGGTTATTCTCAAAAAGGCTTTTCAGTAGACCTTAACGCAAAACATATGGACAATATGCTTTGGAGAAGCACCAACATAACAGTTCAACCCACGGATTTACTAATAGGATATCTACCCGCTCTTTCTACTCAACATACTTATGCACTCGCAGGAACACTCTACCCATACTCTCCTAACTCAAGAGGTGAAGTAGCTTTTCAAGCTGATGTACTATACAAAATACCTAAAAAATCAAAACTTGGCGGAAAATACGGCTGGGATATAGGTGTTAATGTGGCAACCGCATATGCTCCTGAAAGAAAGTTTATAAATGATGATTCTACCGCAAGAAAAAGTTATACTACCCAATTATTCAACATGTCTGATAGTTTATTTTTCAGGGATTTTAACATTACTATTGGCAAGAAAATCAATAAAAAACTTAAACTCAAATTACAATACCTAAACTTTGTGTTTGATGACAGAACTGTTTTAGTTGCCAAAAACCACGAATTAATATTTGCAGATATAGCTATAGCGGACTTAACTTGGAAAATTTCAACTCATCATTCCATTCGTTTCGAAGTTCAAAACATGTGGACCAAGCAAGATCAAGGAAACTGGGGATTTGGTCAAATTGAATACTCTTATAGCCCGCATTGGTTTGTTGCCATCTTAGATCAGTATAATTACGGAAACCCAATAGAAAATCAACAAGTACATTACTTACTTGGAACTGCTGGATACATCAAAGGCCCGCATAGATTTACACTTGCCTACGGAAGACAAAGAGCTGGAGTTTTTTGTGTAGGAGGAGTTTGCAGACAAGTACCTGCATCTAATGGACTAACATTTTCAATCACTTCAAGTTTTTAATTATGAAAAACATTCTCATACTTACATTATTCTCTGCAATAATCCTTAATTCATCTTGCGATAGAATTGAAAACCCAGTGGTAATTAATAACTCTACACTAGACTGGTCATTATATCCAGATACAGATACCACCAATTATCCTTGGCCAGTATGGACTCAAAACACTAACACAAGCCAATTTGTTTTACTTGAAGATTACACAGGTCATACCTGTACCAATTGTCCTGCGGCTGCTGCTGAAGCCAAAAATATAGAAGATGCTAACGGAGGAAAAGTTATTGTAATGTCAGTTCACGCGAGCACAAGCGGAGGATTTCAAGCACCAAATCTACCCGAACTACCATTAGATCACAGAACAAGTGCCGGTGACGCATATGCTACAGACATGAATATTTTCTTCAATCCAGCAGGAACCGTGAACAGAACTATGGAAAATGGAGACTACTTTGTTTATTCTTTTGATTGGAATACCAGGGTCAATGCAGAACTTTCAAAAACACCAGACTTTAATCTACAAGCAGCATTCAACTATTTTCCTGAAACTAATGGCTTATTTTTACATACAGAAACAGAAATCTTATCGGATGTTTCCGAAAATTATAACTTGATTTCATTTCTAGTCAGAGACACTATGATCGCCCCTCAGGAAACCGTTGGAGGAACACTCCTAGACGATTACCACCACCATAATGTACTAACAGACAACATTGACGGAACCTGGGGAACTCCTATAATTACTGGCGGATCTACTGCAGGAACAAAAATCTACAACAACTTCACATATAAAGTACCTACTTTGGACTCTACCTATAACATAAATAACCTGTCAATAATTACAGTAGTGACCAACAGAGACAGTTATGAAATAAAGCAAGTTTTGAAGACTCCTCTAGCCGAATAGATTTTTCACAATAATTAACGTTTTTAAAGCAATTTTCCGACAACATCCTTCGTTTTTGAGGAAGTATTGTTAATAAGTAATTTTGATTTCACATCATTTTTGTCTATATTTACAATCCACTTATCTATTATTAACTCATCTTCAGCGAAGATTAAAAGATTATATTAATATGTTAGAAATGACAAAAAATGTTCTTAAGAGCGTAAGTTTTGATAGCACATTATTTCACAAAGAATTAAAAAAAGCAACTAAATGGGTTGCAAAAGAAGAATATCAACAATTAAAAATTTGGTGCCTAGCATCATTTGCTATGTACAGTGATATAATTAATGAAGTATTTAATTAGATTTGTGTATTAAATTCTTTGAAAGGCTCTTATTATTAAGGGCCTTTTTTAATGTCACAAAGGTTACAAATAAAGATTCTAAGACGTGTTAAATTTGCATTATAAAACTTAAAGTAATGAAAGATATAATAACACAATCAAACACAAAAATTATAGACGTAAGATCTAGAGGAGAATTTGCAGGTGGCCATGTTGCTGACTCAATTAATATTCCATTAAATGAAATTCCATCACATATTGAAGAATTAAAATCTCATCAAGGTGCCTTAGTACTTTGTTGTGCTTCTGGCAATAGAAGTGGGCAAGCAGCAAACTTCTTACAGCAAAATGGTTTCGACAACGTGTACAACGGTGGCGGATGGATGGATGTTAACTATTACATAAATCAAAATTAATATGTCATTTTTAGCCAAATTATTCGGGTCAAAACCAAAAGTTGATTTTGCCCAATTAGTAGCAGATGGTGCTATTATTATAGATGTTAGAACGCCTAATGAGTTTAAAGGTGGGCATATTGCAAAAAGCACAAATATCCCGCTCAACGTATTACCAAATAAATATGGAAAACTTAAAAAGAACGCAACAATTATTACATGCTGTGCTTCTGGCATGAGAAGTGCATCCGCAAAAAGCATGTTAGAATCAAACGGTTTTAAAAACGTACATAATGGAGGCGGATGGTCATCTTTAAATAGAAAAATATGAATTTCCAAAGAATTCTAACCGGTTGGAATTTCAAAAGATTTATTTTTCTTGGGCTTGGTATTTTATACCTTTCAGCCTCCATAGCTGACCAAATTTGGTTTGGTATAATACTGAGCATGGCATTTATTATACAATCCATTCTAGGTATTGGCTGTTGCGGTGGCAACTGCTACAATGGACAATGTGAAAACCCAAAAAATTATGAATAACAAATCTTTAACAGAATACCTCAAAAAAGAAAAATTAGTTCTAGTTGACTTTTTTGCAGAATGGTGTGGCCCTTGTAAAACATTGGCGCCCATTCTAGTGGAGACAAAGACAAAAATTGACCCTACAACTAAGATAATCAAAATTGATATTGATAAAAATCAACATGCTGCTGCACATTTTAATGTGAGAAGTGTTCCTACCTTGATTTTATTCAAAGAGGGTAAATTAGTATGGAGACAATCTGGTGTATTATCATCAGATCAATTAGCTCAGGTAATTAAACAGCATGCATAATTTTCTGCAAAACTAAAGCTTAAAGCAAATCACTCACGCAAATTAGAAAAATATACCTAATTTTGAGGTGATGAAGTTGATTTTACTTTTAATCTTTTTTGTGCCTGGGCTGTTATTGGCCCAAGGTGCAGACAATTGTATTAACGCAGAACCCCTTTGCGCTAATCAAACTTGGTCTGCAAGTAATGAAAATGCCACAGTAAATGTTTGCAACGGCTGTGAAGATGGCTCAACCTTAAATGGTAATTTTTGTTATGCACTAAATAATTCAGTCTGGTTTTCTTTTGTAACTAATGATACCGGAGGAGATGTTACAGCAGACATTACTAATATCATCTGTGACAATTCTCCTGGTTTCAACACAAGTTTACAAGCCACTATGATTTTGGCAACTTCTCCATGTAACGAAAGTACATATCAATCAGTTTCTAATTGTGAAACTTCTTCATCCAATTTTCAATTATCTGCCACTAGTTTACTTCCTAACACCACTTATTATATTCAGGTTGATGGTGATTCTATAACAGGAGACACTAATCCGGCAAATTGTGGATTCAATATTACTATGAGTGGCCCTGGAATAGAAGTTCCAATTGAAGCAGGGGATGGAAGTTCTATTTTTAAAGGTGAATCCACAACAATAGAAGGAGAAGGACCATTAAACGCTACTTGGACACCAACAGACTTAGTCAGTGACCCTCTAGCCCCATCAAACACTGTTTCTCCAAATTCTACAACAACTTATTACTATTCTACAGTAACTTCAAACGGGTGCATCTATTCAGACGATGTAACTATTCTTGTTCAGGAAGGCCTAGAATTAACCAACACATTTTCTCCTAACGATGATGGTATTAATGACTTTTGGTACATAGGCTCCATTGAAAATTTCCCTTCTGCTAAAATTACAATTTTTGATAGATGGGGTCAAAAAGTTTACTATTCTGTAGGTTATGGAAATGGAAATGTATGGACTGGCAAAGCCAACGGTATTACCGTTCCTTCTGGAGTATATTATTATGTAATTGATCTTAACACATCTAGTGATGAAGATGTTTTTAACGGATATGTGACAGTTATAAAATGAAAAATTTCACGTTATCCATATTACTTATTGTAAGCTTGATCAGTTTTGGTCAGCAAACTACACAGTTCACACAATATACCTACAATTATTTCGCATACAATCCTGCAGTTGCTGGTAGTCAAGATTGTTTTAATTTTAAATTAGGGTACAGAACTCAATGGGTAGGAATAGAAGGCAATCCTCAAACTGGTTTTGCCAGTTTTCAAACTAGACTAAAATTTAAGAAAACGAGAATCAACCGGACCTATCACGGACTAGGGGTTTATGTAGAGAATGATGTACTAGGCTACATGAGTACCACCACAATAAATTTAGCTTATGCATACCATTTTCCTATGGGAAGAAACATTAGAGCAAGCGTGGGGTTATTTGCTGGATTTCAACAATTTAAAGTAGATGCATCTCGAATTATTACTTTAAACTACAATGATCCTGTGCTTCAAAATGGAGGAACTGCACTGTTTTTACCATATGTGACGCCTGGTATATTTTTAAATCATGATAATTGGTTTGCTGGACTTGCAATTCGACAAATTGTCAGAAACAAATGGAGCAAAACTATTGGTGTAGAAGCAAGAAATAGATTTCATTATTCTTTAGTTGGTGGTAAAAGGTACAAAGTTGGAAAAGGATTTAACTTGGTCCCATCTGCCATGATAAAGTATGTTGGATATTCCGCACCTGCATTAGATCTTAATCTAACCATGGAACTAAACAAGGCTTTTGAAATTGGTGCTACCTGGAGAAGTCAAGATGCTATTGCTTTGATGGCTAAATTTAAATTTGCAAGATACTTTTCATTTGGATATGCTTTTGACTTTACAACTTCCAAACTTAGAACAGTCAGTTCCAACACACATGAGTTAATAATTGGAATTTCTGCATGTCCTCACGATAAGAATAACTCCTACATTTGTCCAGTATTCGATTAGATTAACATAAAAAACCACCTATTATTTCATAAGATGCAACAGGTAGTCCCTTGTTTACGTCTAAACAATACACTATATTTATTAAAAAATCATAACCTTTTTCAATAAACGGAGTATAAACGTTGTTAACCGACAACAGTACCTACAATAAAACTACTAAATGAGAGTATTTTTTACTTTATTTCTACTTTTTGGCTTTGTATGCATTAACTATTCTCAAGTTATTCAGGAAAAAGCAAATTGTGCCAACCCTATTCCAATTGACTTTACTGTCACAATAACATCAGATTACAATGGCCAAGCTATACAGTGTAATGGAGATTGTAATGGTGAGATAACTGTTACAGTCAATAGTGCTGGTGGAGGCCCATACGGTTTTGAAATCTATGACGGTAGTGTTACTTCCACACAAGCTGCTGACACACCTGGAGGAGGCACATCTTCAACATTCACAGGGTTATGCGCAGACAATTATAACTTTACAGTCATTGACTCTTCGCAATTAATTTTTGGAACTATTTTCGAATCTTGCACCGAATTTGGTGTCATAATAAGTCCTCCAAATAACATTGGAGTTAACGTTCTTGGTTTCCAAGACCCAACATGTCCCGACTCTTGTGATGGAAGAATTTTTGCCAACATTGGAGGAGGTACCGCTCCATTAACTATTCTTTGGTTAGAATCAGGCTCTAACTTATCTAGTCCTAATGGTGTTTGTACTGGTGTTAACACAGTAGAAGTTACTGATGCTAATGGTTGTTTTTTCACTTCTGTTGTAACAGTAAATGACCCTGTGCAAATAGATTTTGGAATGCAAATTCAAGATGTTTCCTGTGATGGAATTTGTGATGCACAAGCTTTTAGTAGTCCAATGGGAGCAAATGGAGCTCCTTTTACTTTTAACTGGTTTGAACTACCCAGCAACAACGGAATTGGAAGTGCTTCAAACGTGCCAAGTTTCTTACAGGGTGGTTTATGTGAAAATACCGATTACCTCCTCAGACTTGAAGACTCCAATGGCTGTCCATTTGACACAACCATTACCATATTAGATGCCTTACCCATCTCACTGGCCAGTCAAGTACCCACTGATGCTACTTGTGCCAATTTATGTGATGGAGAAATGATTATTAGTCTTGCAGGAGGATCAGGAACTTTTACCCAAGTAGCTTGGTTCGAAGGACTAATTGGCTCGGGAACATTACATGATGCCGGCCCTTCATTACATCAAACAAACTTATGCCCAAATACTGATTATTATGTTACTGTGACCGATGATAATAATTGTACTAAATCTTTTCAATTATCACAAATTTCATCTCCCCCACCTTTTAATTTTTCAGAAACTCATGTTGATGTTAGTTGCTATGGCGCTGAGGATGGTAGCATTAACACTACGTTAACTGGAGGAACTCCAAATTACACCTACACATGGACATCTCCCGATGGAGGTGTTGGATTTAGTCCATCTACACCTGATCAAGCAACAATATCTGGAGGAACTTATCATGTAGTTTGGACCGATGCCCAAATGTGTACTGATTCAGCTGATATAGTAATCCTTGAACCAAATGAAATTTTCACCGATGCTATCGTAACTAATATATCTTGTTTTGACCTATTAGATGGCGATATTGATATAACAACTACGGGAGGAAACGGTGGCTACACTTGGACTTGGACTGCTACTGCTAATGGAAATTCTAGCTTAATTGACCCTTCACTGGAAGATCAAACAAATCTAGATTCTGCTGTATATTCGTTAAATATTATAGACGGCTTAGGATGTACCTACGATACTACAATTACAATTTCTAAACCTGGCGAACTATTCTTTGAAGCCGATATTACACAAATGGATTGTTTTAATGACAATGATGCCATTATTACCATTAACCCCGCTAATGGTGTTCCAAATTATATAATTGACTGGGGGGCTCCTATTAATGATGCAAATGGTCCGCTCACACAAAATAGCCTTTCAGCCGACACATATTTAATAACACTTACAGACAATAATGGATGTGATAAAGATACTAGCATCACAATTATTGAACCACCCTTATTAGAAGCAACAGAGACACATCAAACCATCACTTGTTTTGGTGATAACGATGGTGAAATTGATGTTACGATTACAGGAGGAACTCCACCAGTTCAAATTATTTGGACTAATTCTGGAGGCGGAACAATAATTGGTGGAACCAACAATGTTAACCCCACCAACCTTCTTCCAGCAATGTACACTGCAACCATAACAGATGCTAATTCTTGCCAAATTATTCTTAACATCGATATCACTGAACCTGATCCTATTAGTTTAAATATTAATGGTACAGACCTCACATGTAATGGTGTCCCAAATGGAAATGTAACGCTCTCAAATATTACAGGTGGTACTGTTGCTGGGAACTACCTTTTTGATTGGAATAATGATGCTACTGGCGACTTTGATGACAACCAAAATCTAACCAATCTTTTGGCAGGAACTTATTGCGTTAACATTCAAGACGACAATGGGTGTACATTAGCTATTGATTCTTGTTTTACAATAATAGAACCAGATTCTATTTTCTTTGATGGTAGTATTCATACAGATATAACATGCTTTGGTGACGATAATGGAAGCACTACTGTTTCCGTTTCTGGAGGAACAGAAGCAGGAACATATGATTTTAACTGGACACCAACACCTGGGTGCTATACGGGAAGTACCACAAATCAAAACTTAAATAATTTATGTCCTGGAACCTACGCTGTTACTGCAACTGACGATAATGGATGTACAAATGATACAACATTTACCGTTGTAGAGCCGCCACTTTTAAGCATTACAGAATCACACACTGATTTGGAATGTGCCAATATCAATACCGGAGAAATTCAAATTACCGTTGCTGGTGGGCAAGGTACACTAAACGTAACGTGGACAGCAGTTGCCCCGGCAATCGCACCTGCCAACGGAGATCTAAATCCTACTGGCTTAGCCCCAGGACAATACACTGCAACAGTGACTGACGACAACAACTGTTCAGAACAAGTAACAATTAACATCACTGAACCAGCACCTCTTAGTCTATCAATTACAGGGACAGACTTGACTTGTAATGGTGTTCCAGACGGGTCGGTATCTATCGTACCAAGTGGAGGACCTGTTGGCACAAGTTATTTAATTGATTGGGACAATGATGGCACCGGTGATTTTAATGACAGTCAAAATCTTACCAATCTATTGGCAGGAACTTATTGCGTTAACATAAGAGATGATAACAATTGTGTTCTCGCAGCTGACTCTTGCTTCACAATCTTTGAACCTGATTCAATATTTTTTACCAACTCTACATTTACAGACATGACCTGTTTTGGTGAGGACAATGGAAATATAACACTTTCAGTTAATGGTGGCACAACAGTTGGAAATTACTCATTTGATTGGGACATGGATGGCACAGGCGATTTTGATGATTCTCAAAATCAAGCCAACCTTAGTAGTGGAACTTTTATAGTTGTCGCTCAAGACGATAATGGATGTACCAACGACACTACATTTACGGTTACAGAACCTATTGAACTTACTGCTATTACATCATCTGCTGATGCTGGCTGTGGAATTGATAACGGAACTGCAGATGTTGTCATTTCAGGCGGTACAGTAGTTGGAAACTACACTGTAAGTTGGACTGGTCCAAATGGCTTTACAAGTTCTGCTACAAGTTTAACAAATCTTGAAACGGGAGTCTATGACGTTACCATCACAGACGACAATGGTTGTACCGTAACCGGACAGGAGACGATAGGAACAATTACTCCTCCGATTATTACAATAGATAATCAAACCAATTTACTATGTAACAGTGAATGCACCGGAGCCTTCCAAATAAGCGTCTCAGGAGGTACAGCGCCATACACCATATCATGGAATGGTACCGCAGTTACCAATTTCACATCATCCAATGAAGATATTTTTGCATTATGTGCAGATGATTATACCCTAAGTGTAATCGATGCCAATTTATGTGAGGAAATTCAAGTCCTCACAATATCTGAGCCAGCACCAGTTGAAATAATTACTTCAATTGTTACTGATATAGACTGTTTTGGAAATGCAACTGGAGCAATAGACATTACAGCTACTGGAGGAACCTCCGCTAGTGGCACTTATGATTTCCAATGGTCAGGTGATAATAGTTTAGGAGCAACTACAGAAGATGTAAGCGGATTACTACCTGGAAACTATTGCGTGAATTTTATGGATGATAACGGATGCTCATTAGATGCAGATAGTTGTTTCGTAATAATTGAACCAACTGATTTAGTTATCGACAACATGTCATCAACTGATGCACAATGTAACGTACCAAACGGTTCTGCTACTGTAGTTGCCAGTGGAGGAACTGTAATAACCGACTATTCCTATTCTTGGTCTCCTAGTGGAGAAACATCTGCTACTGCAAATAATATTCTTAATGGTGTTCATACAGTTACAGTAACTGACGAAAATGGATGTACAGTAACTGGCTCTGTAGCGGTACTTCCTACCAATGGTCCCGCAATAACAATTGACGGCTTTACTGATGTAACTTGTGCAGGTGCAAACAATGGATCAATTTCTACAACTGCAACTGGCGGATCTGGAGGGTTAACCTATTCTTGGTCAAGTATTCCTGCTGGATACACTGCTGGAAATATTCCAGATGTTTTTGGACTACCTGGAGGAACCTATGTTGTATCTGTTACTGATGGTGCAGCCTGTAATACACAACAAGTCATTACCATCGCAGAACCTACACCTTTAGCTGTTCAAGCAAATATTACAAACGCTAATTGCTTTGGAAATGATGGACTAATAGATATTACAGTTAGTGGTGGTACTAGCGCATCTGGCTATGGCTTTGATTGGAGTCATAATGGTGGAACAGCATTTACTGACCCTGAAGACTTAACTTTCCAAGCAGGAAGTTACACTGTAAATGTTGTTGATGATAATGGCTGTACACTACTTAGTGGCCCATACGTCATAAACCAACCTACAGAAATTAACTTAACCTCATCAAGTACACCTTCTGCATGTTTGCAAAATGACGGCTCGGTATCCGTATCTGCATTAGATGGGACACCAGGAAACGCTCCAAATGAATACACTTATATTTGGACAGATGCCTCAGGTACCCAAGTTGGGAATTTAGCTACCGCAAGTAACCTTCCGGCAGGATGCTACGATGTTATTGTAACAGAAAATAGAGCCAATGGATGTTCAATGAGTACTTCGGAATGTGTTTCAGACATCAATGGGCCAGACCTTTCTGCAACAGAAATTACTCCCTCTTGTTTCAACATTGCAGATGGAGAAATACAACTTACTGTAGTTTCAACTTCTATGCCTGTTACTTTTGTATGGAGTGCTTTAAATAATAATACAATTAGCCCAAATATTAATTCACAAAACATTAACGGGTTAACGCTAGATGATTACTCAGTTGTTGCCACTGACAATAATGGCTGTATTAGTGGCCTTTCGGTTACTTTTGATCAGCCTGAAGAAATTTCAATCATAGCAGATGTAACAGGTCCTTTATGTACTTCTTCAATGGATGGATATATTACCTTAAGTTCAATTCTTAATGCAGGACTCCCAATTGCAAGTACAACATGGACTGGCCCAGGTGGATTTACATCTTCAAATCAAGATATCTCAGGATTAGCAGTTGGTCAATATTGTTTAACATTGGTTGATGCCAATGGATGTCAACTAGACACTTGTTTAACTTTGACTGCTCCTCAAGGAATTACATTAACTACTTCTTCGGTAGATTCTGACTGTAGTACACCAAACGGACAAGTTTCTGCTACTGCCTCAGGTGGTAACCCAACTTATACATTCACTTGGACACCAGGTGGAAATGGCAATGTCATCAATGGACTTCCTGCTGGAATCTATGATTTATTAGTAGAAGATTTAAATGGGTGTACAGCTACCGCACAACAACAGGTTTTTGAAAGTAATGCTCCGACAATATCAATCAATTCAACTAATGACATTGACTGTTTTGGCGGTTCTTCTGGGAATATTTTTGTAACTGTAACCGGTGGTACACCAAATTATACATACGACTGGGATAATCTTCCTGGTACAAATGACCCGGAAGATCAAACCGGACTTCCGGCAGGAACATACAACCTAACCGTAACTGATAATGCAGGATGTTCTGACGTAGCTTCGGTAGTGTTAGATGAACCAATTGCCCCTCTAGCCATTAGTGGTACTCAAACTGATTTACTTTGTAACAATGGCGGAACAGGAGAAATTAGCGTAACTGTCACAGGTGGAACACCCAATTACACTTATGATTGGACAGTTAGTGGTGCTCCATTCTCCAGCAGTTCTAATGGAACTGGTCTAAATACCATTACTAACCTTGATGCACTGACATACGACTTATTGGTTACTGATGACAATGGTTGTACCATTACAGATAATTATACTTTAACAGAAGAAACTGCCATTTTACTAGTGACAAATAGCATTGACGCTTCTTGTGGTAATAGTGATGGTGAAATATCCGTCTCTGCTTCTGGAGGAAATGATGGCGTTACTTACACTTATTCATGGACAGATTTCAATACAGGAATTGCTTTAATACCAGGAAACACATCTACAGTAACAAATGTACCAAATGGTACTTATGAAGTCTTCGTTACAGATTTGAATAACTGTACTGTTTCTGCTTTTGCGACTGTTTCTGATATAGGAGGACCTGGAGTAGTGGCCAACACTACAGATGTTCAATGTTTTGGAGATGCTAATGGAACAGCAGATATATCGGTTACAGGAAATCCTACTTTTACTTTTGGATGGACTGGACCAAATGCATTCACTTCTTCACAAGAAGATTTATCCGGTATTGAAGCTGGTAATTATGCCGTATCTGTTACTGATATAAATGGTTGTGTTACTAATGAAGTAGTTGTGGTAGATGGCCCAAATAGCCCATTGGCAATTAACGGAATCGAAACAGACCTAACTTGTTTTGGAGATGCATCTGGATCGGTTGATGTTACCATAACTGGAGGAACACCCTCTTATACGGTAGACTGGACAAGCATTGCTGGTTTTACAGCAACTACGCAAGATATCAATTCACTCCCTGCTGACACATATACCATTGACATAGAAGATGCCAATGGTTGTATATTAAATGGAACTCAGTTTATCGTTAATGAACCAAACGAAATAATTATTACACCAACAATAGTTCAACCTACTTGTGGTGTTGCTGATGGAAGTGTTACGCTTGCAGTAACAGGAGGAACAATAACTACCGATTATTCATATGTATGGACAGATATTAATGCAGGAACTGTAATGGTGGGAGCAACAACCAATACTATTTCAAATATTGATGCAGGAAACTATCAAATTGACATTACTGACGACTTAGGATGTACAACCTCAGAAATAATTTCAGTTACCAATGATCAAGCTCCTACATTGACTATCACTCAAACTGACATTGATTGTTTTGGGAACAACACAGGAGCAATTGATGTAACAGTAAATGGAACACAGCCCAACACCTATACTTACGATTGGGACATTGATGGAACCGGTGATACAGATGACACGGAAGATTTATCAAACTTAGGCGTTGGAGTTTACAACTTAAATGTATTTGAATCTCCAACAGGATGTATTTCGGTAGCAAGCGTTACCTTAATAGAACCAGCAGATTTAGATCTTACATCAAACATTCAAGATTTAGCATGTTTCAATGACAATTCTGGCAACATAGATATCAATGTTACTGGAGGAACTCAACCTTATAACTTTGATTGGGATAACTTAGCTGGAACTAACAACACGGAAGATCAGCCCAACATTAATGCCGGAACATACCAAGTTACTGTTACAGATAATAATGGCTGTGTAATTATAGATTCTTATGATATTTTTGAACCATTAGAAATTGGAATTACCGCAGTAATTACAAATAATCAATGTTTTGGAGATGCACAAGGAGCAATTGACGTTACTATTGCAGATGGTGTTGCTCCCTACCAATACACTTGGGATACGCCATCAACAAGTGAAGATGAAACATTACTGGCTGCTGGATCATATTTATTTACAGTAACTGATGATAACGGTTGCTCTAGAGATAGTTTGTTTACAATTACAGAGCCTAATCAAATAATTTTTGACGCAGTAGTAACAGATGCTAACTGTAATATTTCAGATGGAGATATCACTACAAATGTTTCTGGTGGAACTTTAACAAGCCCTGACTATTCATATAATTGGAATTTTGGAGGATCTAGTATTGCAACCACAGCAGATATTTTAAATCAACTAGCTGGATCATATACATTCAGTGTGACAGATGACAATAATTGTTCTGCAGACACAATCATTGTAATTGATAATATCAATGCTCCAATAATTACTTTAAATAATATTATTGATGTAGCATGTTTTGGTGATAACAATGGCCAGATTGACATAACAGTTACAGGAGGGACTACTCCTTATAATTATTTATGGAATCCTAATGGAATTGCACAAACTGAAGATTTAACAAATGCTCCTGCCGACACTTACAGTATACAAGTTACTGATGACGCTGGTTGTATAGCCACGCTAACCAACCTTACTATCGACAGTCCTGCACAAGTTACAGCAACTGTTTCCCCAACTGATGCAACTTGTGGTATTTGTAACGGACAAGCAACTGTTTCTGGTGCTGGCGGAACAGGAACCTTCAACTACTTATGGTCTTCGGGAAGTACTTCAGGAAATGAAACTGGCCTATGCGCTGGACTATATACTGTTCAGGTCACAGACAATAATGGATGTTCAATAAATCAAGATGTTACAATTAACAATATTGGTGGTCCTACAGGTGAAACAATTACTACCACTGACGTAACTTGTGGAGGATCAAATGATGGTACAGCATCAGTCACAGCCACTGGCGGTGTTGCTCCATATACGTATTTCTGGCCTCATAATGGTTCTACAAATCCAAATCAAACTTCACTTAGTGCAGGTACGTATTTCGTAGAAATGTCAGATGATAACGGATGTATTAGAGTTGCTCAAGTGGACATTCATGAACCTACATTGATTGATGTTACATCTACAATAAATCCTTCTACCTGTGGTAATGCAGACGGTGACATTACAATATCTGCTACAGGAGGGGTTTCTCCGTTAACTATCAACTGGACAAATCCAAGTGGACAAGTTACTCCTGGTATTACAGGATTATCTGCAGGAATTTATACTGTAGTTGTTTCTGATGCCAATGGATGTTCAGTAACAGAAAACTTTACAATATCTGATATTGATGCCCCTACCCTTTCTCTTACACCAGTAGACGCATTATGTAATGGAGATGCAACAGGAAGTATTACCTCAACTGTTGCAGGAGCTATCGGATCAATTTCATATCAATGGATAGATGCAACACCAAGCACTATGACAGGAGAAACTAATGCTGATATTATCAACATTCCTTCTGGCACGTACTCCTTGGAGGCAACGGACGCTGGTACGGGATGTGTTGTTATTGCCAATACATCAATAGAAGAACCTGATGCACTTCAATTATCTATTCCTAATACTACCGATGCGAGTTGTGATGTAAGTTGCGATGGAGAAGCTACTGCAATAATTTCTGGAGGAACTTTATCCTACACATATCTATGGAGCAATGGAACTACTACACCTACTGCTTCAAACCTTTGTGTAGGAATAAACAATGTCACCATTACTGATAATAATGGGTGTATTATCCAACAAACAATAAACATTGAAGAAGATTTCCAACTAGAGGCTACAGTAGTTCCAACAGATGCTACATGTGGAATCTGCAACGGTGAAGCAGTAGTAACTCCAAATGGTGGATCCGGAAACTATGGAATACTTTGGAATGATGGAACAAGTAGTTTGACAAAAACAGATTTATGTGCAGGAGTTTACCCTTTTGCAATTACCGATAATTCTACAGGTTGTAGCATTCAATTAGACGCAACTATTAACAATATTGGAGGACCCACTGGAGAAACAATTACGATAACAGATGTAACTTGTAATGGAGGAAACGATGGTACTGCTCAAGTAATCCCTGCTGGAGGAACAACACCATATCATTTTAATTGGATAGGACTAAGTAACAATACAAATACAATTTCCTCTGCAACTGCAAACAATTATATTTTACAAGTTTCTGATGATAATGGATGTATTAGAATGGTGCCTATTGAAATTACTGAACCAAGTGCTCCAGTAGTACAATCAATTGTAAATGATGGCACATGTGGAAATTCCGATGGCTCTATAACTTTAATTGTCTCAGGAGGCGTTGCTCCATATTCTTACAATTGGCTTTCAGGACCAAGTGCTGTCGGAAGTAGTAACGATGCTGAATCAGGGTTACTACCAGGAATTTATCAAATTGAAATTACTGATGCATTAGGATGTTCTACTATAGAAACCATTACAGTAGGTACAACAAATGGTCCTGCTTTGACAATTTCAAACAATCCAGTGAATTGTAACGGTGATGCTGATGGAATCGCAACTGTAGTCGCAACTGGAAATGGCCCATTCACTTATGCGTGGTCTAATGGAGGTGTTGCAGATATAGAAACAAACTTAAATCCAGGTCAATATTTTGTTGCTGTAACAGACGCACTTGGATGTGTTAGCAATGCTGCTACAACTATAACATCTCCGGATGAACTTACTTTTGCATTACCAAATGTGCAAGATGCAAGTTGTGATATTGCCTGTGATGGTGAAGCAACAGTTATTGTGTCAGGAGGAACTGTAAATTATACTTTCCAATGGAGTGGAGGTCAAACAGGACAAACTGCAACAGGGCTTTGTGTTGGAACTAATTCTGTAACGATTACAGATGCCAATGGATGTACTGCTCAAACTTCTGTATTAGTTGATTACGGAGATGGTATTACCTCTACAGTAACACCTACAGATGCTACATGTGGCGAATGTAATGGTGAAGCTACTGTTGCACCAATAGGAGGCTCTGGAAACTATAGTATCCTATGGTATGATAACAGTACAGGAACATCTCATTCAGGCTTATGTGCCGGAATTTATCCTTATACTGTAACAGACAATAACAACGGGTGTAAAACAGATTTAGATGTCACCATTAATAATATTGGTGGTCCAGATAACGAAACAATCACAACTACAGACGTAACTTGTGCTGGTGGAAGTGATGGAACAGCAAATGTTGTTCCTTCTGGAGGAACTGCTCCATATAGTTTATTATGGGTGCCAACCGGACAAACGACCAACACATTATCAAATGTGCCATCAGGAACTTACAACCTAGAAGTTACTGATGACAATGGATGTATTAGAGTTGTTCCTGTAACAATAGACGAAGCTAATCCAATGGATGTTCAATACATTGCCAACGGTACAAACTGTGGTGGTAGTGATGGAAGTATAGACTTAGTTGTAACAGGTGGAGTTACTCCAATTACTTACAGTTGGTCAGGCCCTGGAGGATTTACTTCGTCAAACACAAGCGAAACTAATCTTGCTCCTGGACTTTACACAGTGACTATTACAGATAATAATGGGTGTACAGAAATCGCTCAAATTCCACTCACAACAACTACTCCTCCATCTGCTTCAATAACAAGCACTCCAGTATCATGTTTTGGACTTTCAGATGGTAGCTTAACTGCAACAGGAGCTGGTTTAACTTTTGAATGGCAAGACGGTACAACTGGAGCTAACTTAAATGGAATTCCTGGTGGACAATATTTTGTAACTGTTACAGAAACTGCTACTGGATGTATAAACATTGAAGACGGAGTTGTCACCGAACCAGACAGTATTGCTTTAGGGGTTCAATTTGCTGCAGACCCATTGTGTAATGGTGACTGCAACGGTGAAATAAGTGCAATTGTTGACGGAGGAACATTACCATATACATACACATGGTCAAGTAGTGCAAATACCGGAGTTACAGAAATTGGACTTTGTGACGGAACTATAACTATGACAGTAACAGATATAAACGGCTGTTCAGCTAATACAGACATTACATTGAATGAGCCAGCTGTACTAACTGTCGTAATAGACAATATTGTGGATGCTACTTGTGTAAATTCCCAAGACGGTTCTATAGATGTTACTGCTGCAGGTGGAGTTGGTACATTAACATTCAATTGGTCAACAACGCCAGCAAGTGCTTTCTCAAGCACAAGCGAAGATTTAACAAACTTAAACCCAACTACATATGACCTTACGGTAACTGATGCAAACGGCTGTATTGCAGCAGTGAGTGCTCCTATTGACACATTGTTTATCGTACTAGCAGACGCAGGTATAGATACAGCTTTTTGTTTTGACAATTGTACTGTGCTTCAAGGGAGCGGTATTGCACCAGGAATAATCAGTTATGAATGGAACAGTGTCCCTGTTTCTACTGTTCTTAGTACCTCTGACACGCTCCAAGTTTGCCCAAGTTCAGTTGGGATTGAGCAATATATCCTAACAATTACTGATGCAAACTGTTCTCATACAGACACGGTAGATGTTGAGTTATATCCTTTGCCAATTGTTGATGCAGGGGAAGATATTGAAGATGTATTAGGAACAACAGTAACTTTAGGAGGTTCACCAACAGGACCGACAAACGCTACATATTTCTGGACACCTAACACAAATTTCTTATCAGCAAACGACTCTAGTGTAAGCAATCCAGACATTGAATTGATAACCGAATTAGACTATTACGTATTTGTAACAGATACTAATGGATGTGTAAATTCAGATACAATTAATGTGAGACCTATACCTCAAATTATCTTTCCAAATGGATTTACACCAAATGGTGATGGGGTAAATGATGATTGGCAGATTGATTACATAGACCAATTCCCTGAATCAGTAGTAGAAGTTTATAACAGATGGGGAGAGCAATTATTCAGAAGTATAGGATATACAGAACGATGGGATGGAACATATAAAAATAAATTATTACCAGTTGGAACTTACTATTACATAATTGAATTAAATGATCCATTATTCCCTGACACATACTCAGGTCCAATAACGATTATGAGATAACATTGAACAACAAATTAACTATGAATAAAAGTTTAATTTTCACAATATTGCTGCTTATTGGCTGCAGTGCATATGCACAGCAAACCGCCATGTACAGTCAATATTTCTTCAATAATTACGCATACAACCCTGCTATTGGAGGAACACAAAAGACGGTTGACGTTAGCTCTAATCACCGGTATCAGTGGGTAGGATTAACAGATGCACCTAGAACTTATACGCTAACAGTTAATGGGCCAACTAAAAACAAAAAAATGGGAATAGGTGCTAAACTATTCACCGATCACGTAGGTCCAACCAGACAAACTGGGTTACAATTTTCTTATTCATATATCTTCAATGTTTCCGAAAAAGTCAAGCTCTCGTTAGGTCTTAGTGCAGGGATTCTAGAATGGAAAGTAGATGGACATAAAATCAACCTATATTCGGCAGGAGATCAAGTATTGGTTAATGCCGTAATGAGAACTTTAGTTCCCGATGCAGCATTTGGCTTCCATTTATTTCATGACAAATGGTATATAGGAGCAAGTGCTCAAAACCTACTTCAATCTAAGTTAACATTTACAAATACCCAAAATACTAATCAAAGTAAACAAGAAGATCATTACTATATCAATGGTGGATATAGATTTCAACTTGGTGATGATTTTCAAATTGAACCTGGTTTAATCGTAAAATACGTTACCCCAGCACCTATTCAGTTTGACCCAATGTTAAGATTCATTTGGAAAGAACAATTTTGGATTGGCGGTGTTTACAGAACAATGGATGCAGCATCTGCAATGATTGGCTTTAACTATAAGAAAAATCTAGCCATTGGATATTCTTATGATTTCACAATGAGTAATTTGAGAAACTACTCTAGCGGAACGCATGAATTAATGCTTTCCGTAAAGTTCATCAAAAAACAATCTTTCAAAGGTTCTAAAAACGACAAAGCAAGTTTCGAGTAAGCTTAATTAACCTTTTTTCTTTGTTTAACATTCCGTACTTTTGACAAAAATAAACACATTTTTTATGTCAAATTTCAAGTCATTAATTCAACAAGGTATTCCAGAAACATTACCCGAATATGTTCCTTTAAATCCTGAATTTAATCACGTTCCTAAACGAAAAGAAATCTTAACTACGGAAGAAAAAAAACTAGCATTACGAAATGCGCTTAGGTATTTTGACAAAAAACATCACGAGGTTTTAGTAAAGGAATTTGCCGAAGAGTTAAAAACTTATGGTAGAATTTATATGCTTCGATATAGACCAACTTATAAAATGTTTGCTCGTCCTATTGATGAGTATCCAGGGAAATGTGAACAAGCGAAGTCTATCATGCTAATGATTCAAAACAATTTGGATCCAGCAGTGGCACAACACCCAGAAGAATTAATTACATATGGAGGAAATGGTGCAGTTTTTCAAAACTGGGCACAGTATTTATTGACCATGAAGTACTTGTCAGAAATGACAGAAGATCAAACATTGGCTATGTATTCAGGTCATCCTATGGGGCTTTTTCCTTCACATAAAGAAGCTCCAAGAGTGGTTGTGACCAATGGAATGATGATTCCTAATTATTCCAAACCTGATGACTGGGAGAAATTCAATGCATTGGGAGTAACCCAATATGGTCAAATGACTGCAGGTAGTTATATGTACATTGGACCACAAGGTATTGTTCATGGCACTACCATAACTGTTATGAATGCCGCAAGAAAAATCGCTAAAGACGGCCAAGCTAAAAAAGGAATATTATTCCTTACTGCAGGTTTAGGAGGAATGAGTGGAGCACAACCTAAAGCTGGTAATATTGCTGGTGTAATTTCTGTCACCGCAGAGGTTAATCCAAAAGCGAGTTTTAAACGATTTGAGCAAGGTTGGGTAGATGAAATTATCTCAGATTTAGATCAGCTTTGCGCAAGAGTAAAAGAAGCAAAAGCCAACAAAGAAGTTGTATCCATTGCTTATGACGGAAATGTTGTAGATGTTTGGGAAGCGTTTTATAAGGAAGATATATTAGTTGAATTAGGTTCTGACCAAACATCATTGCACAATCCATTGGCAGGTGGTTACTACCCTGCTGGGATGACTTATGAAGAGTCAAATGAAATGATGGCTAATGACCCTAAGCAATTTGAAGTAAAAGTAAAAGAGTCTTTAAGACGACATGCAGCATCTATTAATAAACACACAGCAAAAGGCACTTACTTTTTTGACTATGGAAATGCATTCCTATTGGAAGCATCTAGAGCTGGAGCGGATGTAATGGCAAATGATGGAGTTAGATTTAAATACCCTTCATATGTCCAAGATATTTTAGGGCCAATGTGTTTTGATTACGGCTTTGGACCATTTAGATGGGTCTGCACATCAGGCTCTCCAGAAGATTTAGAAAAATCTGACAATATTGCTTGTGAAGTTTTAGAAGAGATGATGAAAACCTCTCCTGACGAGATTAAGCAGCAAATGGCTGATAATATTCAATGGATAAGAGGAGCGCAAGAAAATAAACTAGTGGTTGGTTCTCAAGCAAGAATTCTTTACGCTGATGCCGAGGGAAGAGTGAAAATCGCTGAAGCATTCAACAACGCTATCGCAGATAAAACGATTAGTGCTCCTATCGTGCTAGGAAGAGATCATCACGATGTATCAGGCACGGATTCTCCTTTTAGAGAAACTTCCAACATATATGACGGATCATCTTTTACTGCAGATATGGCAATACAAAATGTCATTGGAGACTCTTTTAGAGGTGCTACATGGGTAAGTATTCATAATGGTGGTGGCGTAGGCTGGGGAGAAGTTATCAATGGTGGATTTGGAATGTTATTAGACGGAACTGCAGACGCAGAGAGAAGATTAAAGTCTATGTTGTTTTGGGATGTAAATAATGGTATTGCCAGAAGAAGTTGGGCAAGAAATGACGAAGCATTGTTTGCTATCAAAAGAGAAATGGAAAGAACTCCAGGTCTTAAAGTTACATTGCCAAATATGGTGGATGATTCACTTTTAAATTAATATTATGATAGAAATTGGAATTGTTATAGGAGGAGCATTTGCCTTTTACAAGTATGCTAAGGAACATGGCCTTGTTGCATGGATTTGGGCAATAGTTCCCATAATCGCATATTTAACAGGTGCTTTTGTCACTGGACTAGTCCTTGCACTTACAGCACCCGAAATATTAAATGACCAAATACTTTTGACTGTTATAGCATTGTTCTCAGGAGCATTATTTGTAGGTATAGCCTATTTTATAATGACTAGAATTGCTGCTAATAAAGCAAATAGTGACAACACTGTTCAAAGTGAAGTTTTAGATGATGAAATGATTTCCTAAAATTTACCTTCTTTTATTTCTTCAATAAATGGTTTTAAAATTATAGTATTTTTACTTTGAGTTTTTAAAGCTTGATAATAATGACGAGCAATATCTGCCTGTTGTTCGAGATTAAACTCACTGAGATGTTTAGATTTTTGCAATTGCTTCAATCCACCATAAGAATATCCTCCATTCTTCTGAGCGCGCAATGCTTCATAAATATATTGAACTCCTAAATATTTAAACTGAGCTACATGAACCAATTCATGAACCAACCATGCCATATCTGCAATACCATTGTTATATGATAATGGTCTAGTGAAATTGACGGTACGAAAAAGAACGAATCCAATATGATTATTTCCGGTACTTTTTGCTCCTATTCTAGCCAACCATGAATTCTCACAAATCCTTACCTTGGTCAAATCCAAAGATTTTCCAAATACCTTTTCTACTTCTTCTATTTCAAAAGGTGATAGTGGTCTTGTTTTAATTACAAGCCTCCTTAGTACATCAACTAAATAGTAAAAACCAACAATATCTAATATTTTCAGAGGTATTAAAAGCAACCAACTCACACAAGAAATAATTTGATAACTTAATGTTCTATATTTTTTATTGTACTTATTCCTTTCTCCTTTTAATTTAAAGGGAATATTAAAATGCATTAGAAAACTCTGTACAGGCACCATAAATTCAAAGGTATATTACTTTTTTGATTAATTTAGTGGTAAATAATCAATTCATGAGAATACTTTTATTATTTCTATTTTTGCCTTTCAGTATTTTTGCTGGTCAAGATAATGGACATTATGGAGGTAGATCTGCTGGTATGGGACATAGTTCCGTTATGCTCTCCGATGTTTGGAGCACGCATCATAACCAAGCAGGTTTAGGCTGGCTAAGAGAAGCATCTGCCGGTGTGTTTTTTCAAAACAGATACTTACTTAAGGATTTAAACTACATGGGTTTTGCATATGCTCACCCTATTAAGTCTGGGACATTTGGACTATCATTTTCAAATTTTGGCAGCACTCTTTATGGAGAAAGTAAAGTAGGTCTTGGATACGGCATGAAATTCAGTGATAAAATTACCGGAGGGATTCAATTAAATTATCACAACACTAGAATTGCCAATAATTACGGCAATCATTCTGGACTTACTGCAGAATTAGGAATGCAAGCATACTTAACAGATAAATTGATGTTGGCGGTTCACCTTTTCAACCCAACAAGATCTAAATTAAACGAATACAATGACGAACGTATACCTACAGTAATCAGACTAGGATTAAGTTATGAATTCTCCACCAAAGTACTCACAACAATGGAGGTAGAAAAGGACTTACTGAATAAACCTGTTTTCAAAGCGGCTATTGAATATAAAACAAATGATTTAATTCATTTAAGGGCCGGTATTGGAACCAATCCGACATTAGCTAGTTTTGGTTTTGGAATTAACCTAGACAACATACAGATTGACGTAGCTGCAGCTTATCATCAAACTTTAGGTTTTTCACCTGAACTTTCTTTAAATTATATCTTTGGTAAGAACCAAAGTGAGGAAAAAAGCAAAAAACCTTGATTCAAAAGTTAGCATATATAGCATTTTCATTTCTGATTTTTAATCAAGCTTTTTCGCAATCTCAAAAGAAACTAGAGTATGAAGCGCAAAAAAATCTAATCATTGAGCAAAGCATTGAAAATATAGCTGCCAACGCTGAAACAGAAGATGTAGATTTTCAAAATTTATTAGATGTCCTTTCCATTTACTTTGACAATCCAATTAACTTAAATAGAAAAGATGTTAAGCAAGACTTATTAGAAATGGGATTGCTTTCTGAATATCAAATTGAGAATCTACTTAATCATATTGACAAAAACGGCAAACTTATTTCCATCTATGAACTCCAAGCCGTACCCGGATTTGACATTCAAACCATCAGAAACATTACTCCGTTTGTAACTGTAAATGCAGAGTTTTATTCTCCTCATACCGGAGCAAAAGAATTATTTAAAAATGCAACTAATCAATTATTTATTAGATATTCTAGAGTACTTGAAGAACAAAAAGGGTTCTCTGATATTACAGATGAGGAATGGCTCCAAAGTCAAAACAGCCGATATTTAGGCAGTGCAAATAAACTTTACATGCGTTATCGATTCAAGTATTTAACAAACTTAAGTATTGGGTTTACAATGGAGAAAGATCAAGGAGAAACCATGTTTGGCAATCCTAAGGCAAAAGAACTTTTCAATGTTAATTCACAAAAAGGATTTGATTTTTATTCTGGACATTTTTTCGTAAAAAACATTGGCCCAATAAAAGCGCTAGCAATTGGAGACTTCCAAGCACAATTTGGACAAGGTCTTACTTTTTGGTCTGGTCTTTCATTTGGCAAATCTGTCAATATTCTTACAGCCAAGAAGAACGCAAGAGGATTAAGGCCATACTCATCAGTTGATGAGAACTTATTTTTAAGAGGAGCAGGTGTTACGCTTGGTTTTTTTGATCATTTTGAATTTACCGCATTTGGTTCAAGAAAAAAAATTGATGCCAATATTTCTGCCCTTACTGACACTTCAGACAATGGGAATGTAGACAACCTAACAATCACATCATTTCAGGCAACAGGATCACATGCAACGTTGAGTGAGTTAGAAGATAAACAAGCCATTCAAGAAACAATTGGAGGTGGGCGTTTTGCTTTTACCTCTAGAAAATTGAGTATTGGATTAACTGGCGCACATACCATATACGGGGGAGACATTGAACGTACACTTCAACCTTATAGTCAATATCAGTTTAACGATAATCAAAATACAGTAGTTGGAGCAGATTACAACTATATTTTTAAGAATTTTAATTTCTTTGGTGAAGCTGCCAGAAGTGCTAATGGAGGAACTGGTTTAGTTTCAGGTTTCTTGGCTTCATTGAGTTCAAATGTATCCTTTTCTGCAATTTATAGAAACTACTCCAAAGATTTTCAGAACTTGAAAAGTGTTGCTTTCGCAGAAAGTAGTACCAATGTAAATGAAAAAGGATTGTTTTTTGGTATTGATGGTAAAATCAATAAAAGTTGGACAGTATCTGCCTATATGGATCAGTTCAAGTTTCCTTGGTTAAAATATCAAATAGATGCTCCAAATACTGCTGGTTATGACGCTATTTTTCAATTGAGATACAAACCTTCCAGAAACTTAGACATCTATGCAAGAGTACGCGCTAGAAATAAACCAATCAATACTGATTTTGAAGTTAGCGACATCCCAAGTGTAGTTGAAGTTACTCAAAACAATTATAGATTTAATGTGATTTACAAAGTATCACCTTCCGTGAGATTACAATCAAGGGTTGAATACAAAACTTATCATAGAATTGGTGGCGAAGAAGAAGATGGCTTGCTAATTTTTCAAGACATAAATGTAAAACCATTATCTAGCCCATTTTCGTTCAATTTTAGATATGCTATTTTTGACACAGACAGTTATAACACCCGATTATACGCATATGAAAATGATGTATTATATTATTTTGGAATCCCTGCTTATTCAAATAGAGGGACAAGAATGTACCTTACTGCTAGATACAAAATAAGTAGAGGTATTGATGTTTGGTTAAGATACTCGCAATGGTTCTATAACAATGTTGAAACTATTGGTTCTGGTCTTACCCAAATAGACGGAAATAGAAAATCAGAAGTGAGAGCGTTGTTGGTTTTTAACTTTTAGTATCTTCCTCTTCCTCCAGTAGTATATTTATATCCAAATCCTAATCTATATCTTAGGAAGAACTCATAACCACCTTGACCACCGCTGGCGGTTTTTAAACCACTTATATTTATGTCATAAGCCATTCCAATAGAAATTCCAGAAAAGTTAAATGCACCTGTAAAAATAACTGCATCTCCCCATCTGTAATATGACCCTAAACTAGCTGATGTTTCGTCAAAATATCCTGTATAATGAGAACTTTCCTTTACGAAATATTTAAAATCTGAACCAAAAGTAATCTCCTTATTAGGACCTTGAATAAATCCATAAATTCCTGGATCAATAGCGATTCTTTTGTATGGCAATCTAAATTCTGGAAAAAATGATAAGGATACATTCCTCAATAACTTATCGGAAGCATTAATAAATGAAACATCTTGTTTAAGAATGTGCGCCACCGCAATTCCACCTTCTACATCCACATATTCATTTACAACACCATGAACATATACACCAGCAGAAAGATCAAATAAAGAATTTACCTCATCATAAAATGGTTCAAAATTATAAACAGATGGATCATAACCATTCCCAACCCATTGATTACCCCAAGTGAAATTATCGTAATTTATTTTATACTGACCTAGACCTGCTTGAAAACCTGTGGAAATGTAAAAGTCTTTTTGAACTTCCACGGCATAACTTAACGACAATCCAAAATTGGAATTTATCATATTTCCATCACCTGCTTTGTCTCTATAATAAGTAAATCCCAAACCTAATAACCCATTATCAATTCTTTCCTGAAATAACTTACCATCCATTGAAAAGTTAATTGTTTGAAAAGGATTAGCAGAGACGCTACTCCACTGATTTCTATAACTTGAAAAAGCTCTTCCATCTCCGTTAAACATTCCTGATGCTCCAGGATTATATGCAATTGCATTTCCATAGAACATTGTATAATGTCTGTCGGTTTGACTGATTACAGATGTACTACATAATAAGAAAACTGCAATGATATTTAATACTTTCATATTCATAATTTATCTTATTAATGTTACATTACCTTCAAGAATATTATCCTCTGAAGTTGAGTTATCATATATGACGTAGTATACAAACACTCCTGTATTTAATGGTTGTCCTTGGAAAGTTCCATCCCAACCATACTCTTGGTCTGTACTTTCAAAAACCATCTGTCCATATCTATTGTAGATCCTAAACACCATATTTTTAATCCCTGATCCTTGCACATATAGAACATCATTGTGCTCATCTCCGTTTGGTGAAAATGCACTTGGGACACCTATTTCTTCAATGTATTCAACTTCGATTAAAACTCCAGATGAATCTGAACAACCATACTCATTAGTAACCGTAACCATGTATATAATTGTATCTTCCGGAGCAACAGTTGTAACCGGACAGTCGGAGCAATCCAACCAATCAGTAGGTGACCAAACATACGTTACATTTGGATCAGAACTGACTGCTTCAATTTGTGTTTCATGACTTGAAAATATTGTTTGATCATCTGAAGTTTGAACTGATGGAGATGGATTAACCTCTACCTGACTTGTAATAGTGTCAGTTCCATAGTTATTTCCAGCCACTAAAGTGATGGTAAACGTTCCTTCATCATCAAAACAAACATTACCAGGGAATGGTAAATAAGATGCAGAAGGATCTCCACCTTCAAATGTCCATTGATAAAATGACCCATTTGATGAAGCATTGTTAACAAAAATACATTCTCCTTCGCATATTTCTGTATCAGACATTGTAAACCCTGCAGTTGGTGGTGAGCAATCTTCTATCACAATAGTTTGAGTTTCAGTGTCTGTACCGTTGGCATCGGTTATAGATAATGTAACATTATACGTTCCTGCGGTATTGAAACATATTGGCGAACCTGGGTTTTCAGAACTATTTCCTTGTCCGTTACCAAAGTCCCAAGCAAATGTAGCTCCAGGTGAATAGGTACTGGTACTAGTAAAAGTTACACAGCTATCTGCACAGAAAGGACCTGACGGACTAAATGTAAACCCAGCAACAGGAGGCACACAATTAGTTACGGTAATTGCAACTCCAGAAGAGTCCAAAATATTTAATGATGCATCTGTGATAACTAAAGTAGCCCAATATGATCCAGCCGTATTGTAACAAATGTTAGAAGGACTATTTACTGTACTATTAGCAGGCGTAGCTCCAGGAAAATTCCAACCAATAATTGCTCCAGGTGGAACATTGGTACTTGTATTGACAAAACCAATACAATCACCTTCACATATTGTAGTATTCGGCACCACATTAAAGGAAGCAGTAGGACCTACACATGTCGTTGTTACAATGTAACTTACTTTTGTTTCAGTATCTGTTCCATTTGCATCTGTAACCGTCAAAACAACATCATAATTACCTGCAGTAGCGTAGCAAATATTTGTTGGGTTTTGTACAGTAGACGTTTGTCCATTTCCAAAATCCCATGACCAGCCTGTAATACCTGCAGCAGAAGAAGTGCTCAAATCTGTAAAATTAATACAATCGCCTTCACAAAGGCTAGTATTGCTTGCAGAAAAATCAGCAACAGGCATTGGACCAGCACAAGCAGTAACGGTAATATAAGTTGTCTTAGTTTCGGTATCTGAACCATTTGCATCAGTAACAGTTAAAACTACATCATATGTTCCTGCAGTAGCATAACAAATATTTGTTGGGTTTTGATCTGTAGAAGTCTGTCCATTGCCAAAGTCCCAAGACCAATCCGTCAATCCTCCAATAGCGGTAGAGGTACTTAAATCTGTGAAATCTATACAGTCTCCCTCGCAAATTGTAGTAGAAGTAGCAGAGAAGTCTGAAACTGGAGGTGTAGTAGAACAAACAGTGACATCAATCGCAACTCCGGATGAATCTATCACGTTAAATGTAGCATCTGTATAAATCAAAGTGACCCAATATGTACCTGAAGTAGGATAACAAATTCCAACAGGATCTGTAAGCGTACTATTTGCTGTTGAACTACCTGGGAAATTCCATCCTATTAATGAACCCGTAGGGATATTAGTACTAGTATTCGTAAAGTCTACACAGTCACCTTCACAGATACTATTTGCAGACACAGTAAACGTAGCAGAAGGTGTGGTACACGCAGTTACAGTTACAGTTATGGCATCGGTATTAGTACATCCATTACCATCTGTACCTGTCACGGTATAAGTTGTTGTCGCAGCAATCGGAAATGGCGTATTATCTGTAACTCCGTTATCCCAAGTATAAGACGTTGCCCCACTACCTGTTAATGTTACCATATCATTCGTACATGCATTAATTGTAGATGCATTTGCAACAACTGTAGGCTGAGTACCTGGGTTCACAGTAACAGTAGTAGTTGCGGTACATGTTGCATCGGCCTGATCTGTTACTGTAACAGTGTAAGAATTTGCAGTTAGCCCTGTTAAATCTTCAGTAGTAGCAGAGTTATCCCAAGAATATGAGTATGTTGAAGTTCCTGTTACTGTTAGGTCAACTTCACCATCATTACCTCCCGCACAAGTAACATCTGTGACTGATGTTGCCAAAGTAGGTGGAGTACAAGTTGTCACTCCGCAAGGTGCTGTTCCATTTACTCCAAGAGTTATAGTCACGTCAGCAGTTTCTGTAATACACCCATTTAAATCTGTAGCTGAAAGCGTGTATGTTTCTGTTGCAGTAGGACAAACATTTGGATTTAAACTTGTTGAATTTGTTAAACCTGTAGTTGGCGACCAAGAATAATTAACAGGAGCTGTAATTTCAGGGTCATCAAATGTGATAGACCATCCTTCAAAATATCCAGACGCAAAATTTCCTGGCCCAGAAATAGAGATACTCCAAACACCATTAGGGTCACAACCATTAAGTAAACTAAAGTCCTCTGCTGGAGCGAACACACCAATGTATGGAGATGTACCGGTAGAAACATTAGGCGCGCCAATCTCGAAACACATTGAACCACCAAACAAAGAACCAATAGTTCCGCCTGATATATCTCCAGCATTTACGAGTGTAATACTGGATCCACCGGGGCAGTTTAAGACAATATCCGAAGTTCCAAAATCTATTGAAGTTGGTGGAAAACCGCCTAAGCCACCTAAAATTGCATTATCAATACATACCGAAGTTATAGAACTTGTGGTAAGTGAGGTTGTATTTAGATCCGTAATATTGATATTCATTTCCGCTTCAAATGAAGATCCTAATCCTCCAACTCCCACCTGTTCATTATTTTCATAGGTAGGTGTTTTTGCAGGGCTCACAACTTCGTAAGCTATTCCATTTAAATCTGCACAATCTCCAGGACAGATTGTAGTATCATTTCCTGCATTTACAACTAGTGTAGGATCCACGACAACAACCTCAACAACATCTGTACAAGTATTTACACCATCAGTCATTTGCACAGTGTAACTAGTGTTTGCCGTAACACAAACATCCGTAGGATTATCACCTCCAGGACTACCTAATCCATAAGAGTAACCGTCATGCAACCAAGATATTGTGTAATTTGGGTCATTAAGAGTAATGGATACATTGTCGATTCCCCAATGGTCATATTCAGAACCCGACACATCATCCTGATGCCATTGTATCATAGTGTTACTGGTTTGCGCTCCAGGAGGTAACGTTACACAATACGTATTCCAATTTACTAAATTAGGGTCATTTCCGCCATTTGGGTCATAATAGGAGATATCTATCCAAGTTGCTCCATTGTCAATACTATATTGAACATACACACCTTCATCTGGTTCATCTGGTCCTTCACAAGGAGAAGCATCTCCTTGAACTGCATAAACCATATCGAAGCAAATACTTCCACCAAGCGTTAAATCAAAGCCTACAGTTGTCATGTTTCTAGGATTGACTGCTGCATCACCCATCCACATAAAGTCTGAACCATCTGGAGAAGTTAAGCCACAAGTATTATTGGCGACAGTTACAGATTGAGTAAATTGCCAACCAACTGGAGTACCCCCATTAAAATCTTCTTCGAAAGCAACGTTACCTGTAGTAGAACCATAAACACTTAAAGTTGCACAATTTCCACATACGATAGTATCCGGGGAAGAAAAAGCAGTTACGGTACATTGAGACTTTATTTGAAAAACAAATATTAAATGTATGAATAGTAGTAGGTGGAATCTCTTCATCTGTTTTTAGAATATGTGTATGATATAACAAATATAGAATAAAAATATCAACTGACAAGTAGTTTAATTTTAACACAAGTAAAAAGAAGACCCCTATATAAGTCACAGTCTATCAATTCAATACAAAAACGTCAACACATAAAAAAAGCCAAAATCATGTTATGATTTTGGCTTTTAGATGTGGCGCGAGGGAGATTTGAACTCCCGACCTCAGGGTTATGAATCCTGCGCTCTAACCAACTGAGCTACCGCGCCTTTTCCTTTAAGAGGGGTGCAAATATATAAATTTTGTGGAATAGCATAAAAGAAATATTAATTTTCTTACAAATGCTTTGTTTTCTGTATCTGTCCAAAGTTAAAATTTACTTACTTTGCGTTAAAGTATTACAAACATATGGGTGAACTTATTTCCACAAAAAAAATTAAAGAAACTGCCGTTATCATTGGCTTGATTACTGAAAACACAACAGAAGAACTCATTCATGAATACTTAGATGAATTGGCATTTCTTGCTGAAACATCTGGCGCAATAACAAAAGAAAGATTTGTTCAAAAACTTGCGATACCTCATGTTGCAACTTTTGTAGGCAAAGGTAAACTTGAAGAAATTAATCAATATATAAAAGCTAACTGTATTGACATCGCCATTTTCGATGATGATTTAACGCCAACCCAAATCAGAAATATAGAGCGCACACTTGAAATTAAAATTCTAGATAGAAGCAGTCTAATTCTAGATATTTTTGCAAGTAGGGCTAGTTCAGCAGATGCCAAAGCACAAGTAGAATTAGCACAATATCAATATATTCTACCTCGCTTAACAAGAATGTGGACACACCTCGAAAGACAAAAAGGAGGAATTGGAATGCGTGGTCCTGGAGAAACCCAAATAGAAACAGATAGGAGAATTATAAAAGACAAAATATCAAGACTAAAAGAGAAACTCAAAAAAATTGATAAACAAAAGTCTGTTCAACGTGGCAATAGAGGCAAAATGGTTCGTGTTGCATTAGTAGGATACACAAACGTTGGAAAATCCACAATCATGAACTTAGTTAGTAAATCTAAAGTATTTGCTGAGGATAAATTATTTGCGACTTTAGACACTACTGTAAGAAAAGTGGTCATGCACAACATACCTTTCTTAATGTCCGACACCGTTGGATTTATTAGGAAACTACCACATCAATTAGTGGAATCATTTAAGTCTACACTAGATGAAGTTAGAGAAGCTGATTTACTACTGCATGTCGTAGATTTATCTCATCCATCATTTGAAGATCACTTCAACACAGTAAATGAAACTATCGCAGACATTGGTGCGGCAAACAAACCTACAATAATCATTTTCAACAAAATAGACGCTTATCAATCCTCAGGGGGATTTGAGGATGGTATTTACTCTAAACCAGGAATTGAAGAATTAAAGAAAACATGGATGGCTAAACTAGACCAAAAGTGCATATTTGTATCTGCAATTGAAAAAACGAATTATGAAGAATTTAAATCTTTACTTTTCAAAGAAGTAAAAGAAATACATGTAACAAGATTCCCATATAATGACTTTCTTTACCCAGATTTTGAACAAGAATAAAAGTATAAAAACAAATGGCTAATAAAATACTAATAATAGGTGCTACTGGTCAAATAGGCACGGAACTATACATTACACTAGCAGAGAAACATGGAAAAGAAAATGTAATTGCCAGCGACATAAGACATCCTAATAACGAAGTTTTTTCTGATGCTACATTTGAAATACTGGACGTTCTCAACAACGACCAATTAACTTCAATTATCAAAAAATACAATATTAAAGAGGTATATCTTTTAGCAGCTTTACTATCAGCCACAGCGGAAAAAAATCCAGCTTTTGCATGGAAATTAAACATGGATGGATTATTTAATGTTTTAAATCTTGCCAAAGACAACCTTATTGATAAAATATTCTGGCCAAGTTCAATAGCTGTATTTGGGCCTAACACCCCTCCAAACAATACTCCACAGGAAACGATAATGCAACCCACAACGGTGTATGGTATAAGTAAATTAGCAGGAGAACAATGGTGTCAATATTATCATGAACAATATGATGTAGACGTAAGAAGCATTAGATACCCTGGACTAATTGGCTACAAATCAGCTCCAGGAGGAGGAACTACAGACTATGCGGTTGACATCTTTCACAAAGCAATATCCGATAACAAGTACACTTGCTTCCTCGAAGAAAATATGGCACTACCAATGATGTATATGCCAGATGCTATAAGAGCGACAATTGAATTAATGGAAAGCCCTAAGGAAAACATCCATATTAGAAACAGTTATAACCTAGGAGGTATCTCTTTTACTCCGAAAGAAATTGCTAGAGAGATAGAAAACCACCTCAAAGGATTTGAAATGAATTACGAAATTGACTTCAGAAACAAAATTGCTGCATCTTGGCCAAACTCCATTGATGATTCTGCGGCACAAAAAGACTGGAATTGGGAACAAGAATTTGATCTATCCAAAATGGTTGAAGACATGATTCAAAACTTAAAAAAATAGAATCACCCTCTCTTTATTAATGTCTGACAATTAATAACGTAACTTCATAATGAAACGTAACCTTTTTCAATTAGTTACGTAAATTCATTGGTCGACAACTAACTATATTTTGTCGAAAAATATTACAATCGCGTCTCATTTTTTATAAATTAGCAGTATGAGAATATTTTATACGATCATATTTTTTCTTTCACTATCTCAAATCTTGGCTGGAACAGATACTGATCCTAACAACCAAAATTCTGACACATTAAATCAAAATGTTGATGGCAAAAAACATGGTTATTGGATAATATATGCTCATATGCGTAATGTTCCAAATTACAAACCCAATGATGTAATAGAGGAAGGTCGTTATAAAATGAGTCGTAAGGATGGTACTTGGAAAAAATATTTTGCTACTGGGCATGTTCAAAGTGAAATTTTCTACAAAAATGGTAAGGCAATAGGAGATTTTAAAACCTATTACGATAACGAGTCTAATACGATTGAAGAACAAGGAAATTGGGGTGGTAAAGTGTACAAGGATAAATTCCTTAGATATCATGAAAACGGTGTAATTGCTCAAGAAAAAAATTTTAATGCTCAAGGAAAAGCTGAAGGTGTTCAGAAGTATTACTATGAAAATGGTCAAGTTGAGTTAGAGTTTACAGCAAAAGATGGAGTTAATGTTGGAACTGCTACAAGATATTGGCCTAATGGGGACATAAAAGAAATTATAACTTTTGACGCAGAAGGAAATGGTTCTAGTTCTGGAGAAAAAGCAATGGTTAATCCTCCAGTAGAATTGGAATCTGAAAAAGAGGAAAAGAAAGCGGGCGAAGGTCTAGCGGCTCAAGGTGATGAAAACGAAGCTCAGAAAACTGGTAATGGAATTGTTGACGGCTATCACAAAACCTACAATGACAATAAAGACATTTTAATGGATGGAGAATTCAAAAAAGGAAAACTTTTTAATGGCAAACATTATATTTACGATGAGTATGGACTACTTGAAAAAATAGAAGTTTATAAAAACGGTAAGTATATTGGAAATGGTGTTGTAGAATAAAACTTATAATCATATTATTTCAAAAGGGTGTAGAACTTGTTTCTTTCACCCTTTTTTATGCCTTAAGATTTAATAATCTCGCAACATATTTCCCAACAATATCAAATTCTAAATTCACAACCGAACCAACTTTAAATGTTTTAAAACATGTATTCTCATATGTATATGGAATAATACTCACGCTAAAACTAGATTCGCCAGAATTTACAACAGTGAGACTAACACCATTGATAGTGATAGAACCTTTTTCTACAGTTACATTACCACTTGGTTCATATTCAAAATAAAAATCCCAACTACCGTCTTTAAAAACGATATCAGAACAAGTAGCCACTTGATCAACATGCCCTTGAACAATATGTCCATCTAATCGTGAACCTATTTTAGTACATCTTTCAAAGTTAACCATGCTTCCCACTTCCAAGAAACGCATATTGGTTCTTTGCATCGTCTCATCAATAGCTGTTACGGTATACTCATCGCCTTGAATAGCAACTACTGTAAGGCAAACACCATTATGAGCAACACTTTGATCTATTTTTAATTCTGAAGTCAAACTATTCTCAAAAGTGAAATGAAAATTAGAACCTTCCTTTTCAATTTTTTTTACCGTAGATAATGACTCGATGATTCCTGTAAACATTGTATCTATTTTTATGCAAATCTATGCATTCACGAATCAATTTCAACCTTCTTCATTGAGTTTTTTTAGACACTGATCAAGTGAACCAATTCCATTCAAAGACATTTGTGGTAAACACAAAAGCGATTTAGCATTTTCTGAATTTCAGTCTTTCAACAACGACATTGTTTATATGACTATATTAAACAGCACTAACACCACAAGGCAAACAACAAATAGGACAAACAATCTGATTTATTACTTTAAGACAACTTTTAAAACACCTCCAGCTGAATTATCTACGTACTGAATTAGATAAACTCCCGCATTATATCCAGTTAGGTCAATTTCATTGACATTTTGATATTCCAAAATAACTTTACCATTGATATCCAAAACATTAACTACGTCTAACAAATCAAAATTTCCGGAAATATGAAAAACGCCTTCAGATGGATTAGGAAAAACTCTAAATACATTTGTTTCATTCTCATTTGAAACAGAACTAAAATCAACATGCTCAATTGCAAACACAGCATCGCTTGTATCTATGATGAGACCCTGATAATCCAATTTAATGACACAATTTAAAGTATCAATATTGGGAACTGTCCAAACATAAAAAGTATCCAAAACATTTGTTGCTATCGAACTATAAGTGACGCCAGAATCTAGTGATACTGAAATATCAACACCTGAGAAATCACCTAATTGACTCCAGTTAATTTGATAATTATCACCTCCTAAAATAGTCTCTCCTCCATTAGGGTTTACCAAAACCATTTCGGGAGAATGGATAGAAAATACAGCATCACTCGTATCAGAAATAATCCCCTGATAATCCAATTTAACAATACAGTTTACCGTATCAATATTAGGAACTGTCCAAACATAAAAAGTGTCTAAGACATTTGTTGCGATTGTACTATAAGTGGCACCTGAATCTAGTGACACTGAAATATCCACTCCAGAAAACACCCCTTGCTGATACCAATTAATCTCATAACCATCTCCTCCGTAAAGAATTTCACCACCATTTGGGTTAGCCAATTCCAAGGCAATTGGATTAATAGTAAATGTAGCGTCACTAGAATCATTCACCAAATAACCTTGAAGTTTTACATCTATTTTTGCCTGAGTAGTACTCACATTCGGCACAAGCCAATTGTAAGAACCATTGTTAGCAACAGTAATAAAATGAGGACTAAATGAAGTTCCTTCTTTAAATGATATATCCACAGAATCAATATATCCATTACTAGTTGTATCCCATGTAATTTGAAAAGTATCAAATCCTTGTAAGACCTCACCTCCATTAGGCGTAGTTAAAGTAATAGTTGTAGGGTCTGGTTCAATAGTAAATGTAGCATCGCTCTGATCTGCCAACACACCATCCGTTATTCTTATTAAACAATTTCCAGAAGGTGCATTTGGAACTAACCAAGTATACGAAGTTCCTCCCTCTCCGGAAGTAATTAAACTCCAGTTATTACCATTATCAATTGAATATAAAACGTCTACCAATCCTACAGTCCCAGCAGTAGTCCACAAAATATTATAATTAGTCCCAGGAATTAAACTTTCACCTCCATTAGGCTGCAAAACCGAAATAGATCCTGTTGCAACGCCATTTATTGTAAAAACTGCATTGCTTTCATCAGAAGCAATACCATCTGTCAATCTAACTAAACACTGTGTTGAGGTCACGTTTGGCACCGTCCAAGAAAAAGATCCAGAAAATGCATTAATACCAGAAGCATACGAAACCCAACTAGCTCCATTATCAATGGAATAAAACATCTCCAAACTTCCAACTGGGCCAGTATTTGTCCATGTAACAGTTTGTGACGATCCTCCAGAATAAATCTCCCCACCATTAGGAGAAGTTAAGACAATAGCATTATTATTAAAATTAATTGAGAAAACAGCATCACTAGTATCTGCAATAGCACCCGCTTCAAACCTTATTAAACATACATTGGACGGATCATTAGGAACAGTCCAAATATAAGACTCTGCTGCTGCATTTATTCCTGTAGCATATAGCGACCAAGACACTCCATTATCCGTAGTGTAATACAAATCCATAGGAGGGACTGAACCTGAAACATTCCATGTTATGGTTTGAGATGTGTTTGCATTATAAAATTCCCCGCCATTTGGGCTGGTAATTTCAATTGATTGCGCATTTGAGGAAAATACAAGAAATGCAACGATTATAGATATAATATACTTCATGATTATATTTTGGGCAAAATTAATAAAGTTAAATTAACTCTATATAAATACTATGTAAGATGACAGAAATGAGAGACGAACACACTATAATCTATCTACGAGTTAATAACACTCATCTAACATTTTGACTGTCTGCTTAATATTCTTTAGTTTATAATATTGTTTTTGCTCCCCTTTTTCTAAAGAAAGAAAAGTATAACACCCCATTAATAAACCTTCTAATTGATCATCGGCTGTGCTTTTGTGATTATACAAAATAAATTTCTCGCCAGTTTTTTTATTGATAACGATTGTTTCTTTATAGTAAATTTTAAAGTCACTATTAGCCGCTTCTCTACCCGCTATGGCGATAGAAATAGCCGCTTCCCTAGATTTAAACTCATCAGGCGCATTAGATGCCTGATAACCTTCATGATCAGTTACACCAACAGTCGAGTATAGTGCGTTATTGATTTCTTTCAGTTTTTCGGTAGAGGAGTTCATGATTACACTGTCTAAGTTTGACTCAACACCATCTTTTTCATCCATTTTGTTTGTTGCCGCTGCTGCCGCAACAGACGTTCCCATCCCCATAGTTCCTTTTGCCATTTTAGTAGCAAACTCATTAACATGAGTTGGATTTGGATTAATATAAGTTAGGAAAGTATTTCCATTAAAGATTTCTTCGATGATATAGTCTTCAACATTTATCATCGCTCTTGGCTCATCACCTATTGTTACATCAACCCTAGTAATTTCCTTTGCTTCAATCTCTTTAAAAACGCCTTCCTGATCTTGGTAATTTATTTTTCTTTTGCTCAATCTAGAAATATTTCCTTTCAAAATACCGCCATCTTTCAATGTAACAGCTCCAGGGTTTAACATTTTAAATGCATCTGCGTAATCAGCATCCGCCATTTCTTCTGTAGACACAAAACCTCCTTCAAATAAAGTGTACTTTATTTCATCTCCATCAATCATCTGGGTAACAAACTTTACTTCCGTATCCTTGAATGTCTTAATGATAGCATCTTTATCTGATGCAAACATAACATCTCCATAAGTATCACCTATTGTAGTCGTATATTTTTCAGTGAATGCAACTAATCCCGAATGCTCTTCACCATTTACCATTGAAACTTTGCCTTCATGGAAATTCTTTGCTTGGTCTTTGTATGTTTTTTCGCCTCCCTTTGTTAACTCATCTATTGTAAGCGTCAGCCCATAATCTTGAACACCTTTTGGATCAAATTTATGTTTTTCTGAATCTGTCTTTAATTTAATCTCATCAAAATGGCCATTCTTTCTTCTCAACTGAATTTCTCCGTCCAATCTATTGCCATCCATCAAAATCACATAGCCGTTTCTTGGCTTAGTATTTTCAGTTACACGTCCTTCTGCTTCATTAATGGTTCTCCATTGGAAAAGATCTTTGGTACTTGCTGGAAGCGGAACTCTTTTTATTTGCACAGTTTCACCTGTTGCAGAAACAACACCATAATTTTTTAATGCAGCCACTGGCAATTCAATATCCTTACCATCACCAATGTAATTAACATGAGTTACATTAGAAACATCACCAATTAGTGATATCTTACCGTCTAAGCGTTTGTCTGACTTAAGAACTACATAACCATCTTTAAGTTCTGTTTTTTTACCTTTCCACTTATAGGCAGAAGCAGGAGAATCATTAGTTTGAGCATAATTTACTGACAGCACAATCAGTGCTAAAACAGTGAGGATAGTTTGTTTCATTCTATAGTTTTTAACAAAAATAATAATTTAAATTCTTGGACCAAACATCACTCCATTCATTTTAAACTGAATATCAACACATTACTAATATTTACTCCATAATATAAACTTCCCAAGCAGCCTCAGCAGCCATTAACAAAAGTGGCCTTTCCTCCAATTGGACTGACGGCTTATAATGCCCTCCTGCGTCAGAGCCATCTTCTAGTAGACTATACGTATTTCCTTTCAACTCCAACTTACTTTCATTGGTATATACCACAAGCGTAGCCGATGTAGGGTGCTGCCAATTGTCTACACAACCATCCACAATCAAGCTATAAAACTCCATGTAACCATCTTCGTCAGCATCTTTTAAATCCCAACCGATAGAATGTCGTTGAATTAGTTCTTTTCCGCATTCATTGGAACTTCTGTAGTAACTAATCTGTTCTGTAGCACCAGAAACATCCATTAGCCAATGCGCTAAATAGATTCCTTTTTCTTCATTATGAGAACGAATCACATAATTAAACCCTTTAGTGTCCGACCAAAAAATACAGTCATCTACAATATCACCGTAAAGATTTATCAAACCTTCTATCTCCTCTACTTTAACTTCATAAGGTTGATTTACATTTCTTGCCGTGAATCGGTAGTTTTCTTGACACACTAATTCACTTCCTACCTCAATTATCAGTTTTGCTTCTATTGTCCCAGACAAATCTGGCATGTCTTCATGAGAAAACTCAAAATCTGCTGGAAACTCTAGAAAACCCCATTCCAATGCTTGAATATCTACATGTGCGTTGTATTGTTTGCTTCCTGTAGAAACCGTAACATGAGCGGTGTAGTCTTCATCATTGTCTGTATGATAAATTCCGATTCTTCCTCCTGTGGTAATAGACCAATTCCAACCTTTTATGTAATCTGC